>REAV01000049.1 GCA_004294465.1 Sphingobacteriia bacterium
CCTGCAAACATCATTACGATGCTGCCCATGGCTACCCAAAGGGTAAATTTCTGTGGATGAATTCTTTGTGGCTCATTGGCCTGAACACTTGTCATATCACTTATCTTTTATCTCTTATCTTTTATCTCTTATCTTATATCTCTTATCTTATATCTCTTATCTTTTAATTCTTATCAGCAAGCATGGCCAATAATACTATTGGCAAATAAATATAACTGCTGAACATCACTCTTCTGGCTGCTTTTACATCCATCGATTGATATAATCTAGCACTTTGAACAACCATAAATAAATTACAAGCCAATATGATCCATAAACTGGTGATACCAGTTAATCCAAAATAATATGGCAGTATGCCTACTGGAATCATCAGTACAGAATACATGATGGTTTGAACAGCTGTAAACTTTGTTGGACCTGTTGCAGAAGGCAATAATTTGAAACCTGCTTTGGTATAATCATTATGCGCTACCCAGGCAATAGCCCAAAAATGGGGGAACTGCCACAAAAATTGCATGCCGAATAAAATCCAACCACCTGCAGCAAAATCGTCATTGCCAGCAACCCATCCGATCAAACAAGGCAATGCACCCGGAAATGCGCCAATCAGCACAGCAATGGAATTGATTTTTTTAAGAGGCGTATAGATGAATGCATATAAAAACAAACTGAATGCCGAAACCAATGCAGCTGATAAATTGAAAAAGTACCACATCATGGCAACCCCAACTATTCCTGCAACTAAAGCAAAAACATAGGCTTCTTGCTGAGACATCGATCCATTGGCTACAGGACGTTTTGAAGTTCGCTTCATCATGGCATCGGTATCTTTTTCAACCGCTTGATTGATGGCATTAGCACTTCCTGTAACCAACATCCCTGCCAGAAAAAGAATACAAATCATTATCCAATCGTACTCTACCACTTTCGGGGCCAATAGATAACAAATAACACAAGAAAAAACCACCGTGAAACTCAACGTGAACTTGATCAATAAAAAATAATCTTTCACTTTAGAAGCAAGCGAAAAAGAGGATGAAGCTATTGGTTGTTCAGAACTATTTGTCATGCTCAGCACTTCGTTTAAAAACAATGCTCCCGTTTTTTCGGGAGCATTGAACTATTTGTACTGAAAATACGAGATTCGTATTCCAGCTTTTCAATTAATGATGACTTTCGTCTGCTCCTACTGGTGTTGTTTGAGGAATAAATTCTTTTCCGTCTTTCGCATAATCATATGCCCAACGATGTACTTCAGGAATTTCTCCTACCCAGTTACCATGTCCTGGATGAATTGGTGTTGTCCACTCCAATGTATTAGAGTCCCAAGGATTTGGATTGGTTAATTTTCTTCCTTTGAAAATAGAATAGAAGAAATTAAACAAGAACAAAATTTGAACAGCAAATACAATCATTGCAACTGTACTAATGAATCTATTTAAATCACCAAATTTATTAAAGCTCTCCCATGCACTGAAGTCGTAGTATCTACGTGGCATACCGGCTAAACCTTGGTAGTGCATCGGCCAGAAAATCAAATAAGCTCCTGCAATAGTTACCCAGAAATGGATATACCCCAATGTATTGTTTAAATATTTACCATACATTTTAGGGAACCAATGGTAGATACCTGCGAACATACCGAACATACTAGCAACACCCATTACAATATGGAAATGCGCTACAACAAAATAAGTATCGTGTAAGTGAATATCCAAAGCAGAGTTTCCTAACCAAATACCGGTTAATCCTCCAGAAATAAATAAGCTCACAAAACCAATGGCAAATAACATACCTGGAGTGAAACGAATATTTCCTCTCCATAAAGTAGTCAGCCAGTTAAATACTTTAATGGCAGATGGTACGGCAATTAATAAAGTAAGTAATACAAAGATTGAACCCAAGAATGGATTTAATCCGGTTACAAACATATGATGCGCCCAAACCAAGAAAGCCAAAATAGCAATTGCAAATAGAGAACCCACCATTGCCATATATCCGAAGATCGGCTTACGTGAATTCACTGATAAGATTTCAGAAACCATACCCATGGCAGGTAACAAAATGATATACACTTCCGGATGTCCTAAGAACCAAAATAAATGTTGATATAAAATAGCACTTCCACCTTCGTTAGGTAAAGCACCTACTCCATTGATAAAAATATCAGAGAGATAAAAACTTGTTCCAAAATTTCTATCAAAAATCAACAAGATAAATCCAGAGAATAATACTGGGAAAGACAATACACCCAAAATAGCAGTGAAGAACAATGCCCAAATGGTCAAAGGCAAACGAGTCATACTCATTCCTTTGGTACGCATATTCAACACAGTAGCGATATAATTCAATCCACCCAGTAAAGAAGAAACCACAAACAATGCCATGGAGATCAACCAAAGATCCATACCTGTTTTAGAACCAGGTGAAGCATCACCCAACGCACTTAATGGTGGGTAGGCTGTCCAACCACCGCTGAATGGGCCTGTTTCTACAAATAAAGAAGACAACATTACAATACCTGCGGCGAAGAAAAACCAGTAGCTCAACATATTCATGAATGGAGAAGCCATGTCTCTTGCTCCTACTTGCAATGGAATTAAAAAGTTGGCAAAAGTACCACTCAATCCTGCAGTCAATACAAAGAATACCAATACTGTTCCGTGAGTTGTTACTAATGCATAATAAGCTTCAGGAGTAATTTTACCACCAGCAGCCCATTTTCCTAAAATATCTTCTAACCAAGGAAATGTGCTATCCGGATAACCCAATTGTAAACGGAACAAAACACTCATTAAACCACCTAATACAGCCCAAACCATTCCCGTAATAAGGAATTGCTTTGCAATCATTTTATGATCCTGGCTAAACACATACTTGGTAATAAATGTTTCATGATGATGGTGTTCACCATGATGATCACCGTGTGCGTCGTGGTGAACATCTGTTGTAGCATGTGTGTGTAATACTGCTTCGTTACTCATACACTGGTCTTTATTTTTTTAAACAACTTCCACAATAGAAGGTTGTTACTTGTTTTACATTTTTGCGATAACTTTTGTTGCTGCTTCAACAGGCTTTGCTGCTAACTTTAAAGTGTCTGCAGGTTTAGCCATTGAAGGATCTTTTTCTGGAAATGCTGCATAATAATAAGGCTTGATTCCAACCATTTTTGCATCATATTCTTCCTGATCCAATACTTCAATTACTCCTTTCATAGAATAATGTCCGTTACCACACATTTGATCGCAACTGATTTCATATGCGAAGTTTGGATTATTGGTAATTTCCTTCATTTCTTTAGTAGTGTACTTTGGAGTAAACCACAAAGTGGTTGGTATGCCAGGTACAGCATCCATCTTCATTCTAAAGTGTACTAGACCTACATCATGAATTACATCTCTGGAACCAATAATGAATTTGACTGGTTTGCCTTTTACCAGATACATGGTTTGTTCTAAAACCAGATCATCGTGCGACATTTGATCTTCCCAGATAATACCTAAATTATTGGTGGCATTATCGATGTTTTTGAAATATTTTTTTCCGAATGTAGCGTCCTTACCTGGGTAACGGAATATCCATCCAAATTGCTTTCCGGTTACTTCAACTACCATTGCATTTTGTGGTGGCTCTCCGGTAAATAAAAACCAGTTACGCAATCCGATAACAACTAATACAGTTAATACTATCGCTGGGATGATGGTCCAGATCAATTCTAATTTAGTACTGTGTGCAAAGAAATAAGGCTTTCTGTTATCAGATTCCTGGTATTTATAAGAAAACCAAAACAATAAAATTTGAGTGCCCAGAAATACTATTCCAGTTACGGCAACTGTTACCATTAACATAGAATCTACTCTCGCACCTTCAACACTGGCAGCGTCATGAGCCATCAAGGTTTTACCAAAATATATTTCATTACAATACCATACTCCAATTAGTCCTAATACCAAAAACACCACCATCAAAAAACCATTGATTTTGTTGTCTTGCTTACGGCTTTTCTCCTCCCCTTTTAATACGGCCACATATTCACTTGCCTTGGCAATCTGAAAGATGACCAAGAAAATCAGTACCGTTACTGCGATGATTAAAAACATTGTCATAGTCTTATCTATATTATCTTATTCTAACAATTTATTTACCCAATAGGTTTATTTAAACCTGATGTATAACACTTTCTTTTAAATATGGATGGTATTTAGGAATCAATGGTTTGCTTGCCAAAGATTTACCTACAAATAATATCATCATGCCTACGAAGAAAGTTAATATTCCAAAATCCAACCAGCCCAATTCAACATGTTCTTTCATTAAAGAACCCATTACCATTTGGTAAAAATCGATCCAGTGACCAAAGATGATTAATACAGCCATGAATGTAACCAATGT
>REAV01000230.1 GCA_004294465.1 Sphingobacteriia bacterium
ATACTTTTTAGTTGCTTCAGCAGCATCAGTCAACGCATTCGGAAACTTGGCTTTAGTAGCTTCATTCTTTGCTAATGCCGCATTTAAACGCATTTTCCAAAACCAGCCCTCTGCTTTTGCAGCTCCTTTTGGATCGGCTAATAATTTATCGTTTTCTATTTTTGCATCTTCAATTTTCCCTAGTAATACAAGGGTCTGCACTTTTTTGAAATCCTGCGCAATCGCAACATTCAATAATACAATGCTGAAAAGAACGGAGAAAAAATACTTCATATGGGGTGTTTTAAAGTTGTTTAATTGTTTGTTGTTTCTTCTGTTGTTGAATCGTCTGATGGTGAATCATCTTTTATTGTTTCATCAGTAGTCTCTCCTTCAAATGTTGTTCCTTCTAAGGTTGTTTCTTCAATTACTTGCTCTTCAATTTGAGAAATAGCTGCAATTTCATCTGTATCATCTAAGCGAATCAATTTTACACCTTGAGTAGCTCTTCCTGCCTCTCTGATATCAACTATTCCTGTACGAATGGTAATACCTGATTTACAAGTGATAATTAAATCCTCCACTTCCTTTACATATAAAATGCCTACTAATCTACCTGTTTTCTCTGTAACATTAATAGTTTTTACTCCTTTTCCTCCACGATTGGTAATTCGGTAATCTTCAATAGCGGTTCTTTTTCCAAATCCTTTTTCACTTACAACTAGTATAGTTCTTTCAGTATCGTCTTTGTTAACACAGATCATACCAACTACTTCATCCGTATTGTCATCTACTTCAATACCTGCTACTCCAATAGCTCCTCTACCAGTTGGTCTCACTTTTACTTCAGGAAAACGAATAGCTCTTCCACTCCTTACGGCCATCATGATTTCGCTATTTCCATCCGTTAACCTCGCTTCTAATAACTCATCGCCTTCATTAATATTAATTGCATTTACTCCATTTGCTCTAGGTCTGCTGAAATCTTCTAAAGAAGTTTTCTTAATAATTCCTCGCTTGGTACAAAGTACAATGAAATGGTTTTGTACAAAATCCTTATCATCTAACTTTTTAACATTGATGATGGCTTTTACTTTGTCATCGCCCGGCAATTGAATCAAGTTTTGAATTGCTCTGCCTTTTCCTTG
>REAV01000050.1 GCA_004294465.1 Sphingobacteriia bacterium
AAAATCCTTATCATCTAACTTTTTAACATTGATGATGGCTTTTACTTTGTCATCGCCCGGCAATTGAATCAAGTTTTGAATTGCTCTGCCTTTTCCTTGTTTCTCTCCTTCTGGAATTTCATATACGCGCATCCAGAAACATCTTCCTTTTTCAGTAAAGAACAACATAGTGTCGTGAGTAGATGCCACAAATAAATGCTCTACATAATCTTCTTCCCTGGTTTTAGAACCGATTGCACCTCTTCCACCTCTTTTCTGCTGGCGATATTCTGTTGCAGAAGTTCTTTTGATATACCCTAAATGCGAAATGGTGATTACTACATCCTCATCTTCAATTAAATCTTCTATCCTCATTTCATCAGCCAAATATTGAATTTCACTTTTGCGTTCATCTCCAAACTTGGCTTTAACTTCTAACAATTCTGTTTTGATCAAATCGTAACGCATGTCTTCACTTGCCAGCAAAGCTTTCAAATGCTTGATGGTTGCAATTAAACCATTGAATTCCTCAATGATTTTATCACGTTCCATTCCAGTAAGTCTTTGCAAACGCAATTCCAAAATTGCTTTTGCTTGCGCTTCAGACAATCCTTCTTCCTGAGAATAAATATCATTGGCCAGATCGGAGAACATAGCAGCATTTAAGTACCATTTCTCTTCTTTACTTTTTGCGATCAATACTTCTTTAGCTTCATCAGGTGTTCTGCTAGCTCTAATTAGGCGAATCACTTCATCTAAATGATCAAGCGCTTTTAAATAACCTTCTAAAATATGGGCTCTCTCTTCTGCTTTTCTTAATTCGAATTTAGCTCTGCGAATAACCACTTCCATCCTAAATTCGATGAACTCGCTGATCAAATCACGCAGGTTCATGATTCTAGGTCTGCCTTTGCTTAGGGCAACATTATTGATACCATAACTGGTTTGTAATTCGGTATGCTTGTACAATTGATTGATCACCACTTGTGCAACAGCATCTTTCTTTAATTCAACAACAATCCTGGTACCATCTTTATTACTCTGATTACCAACATCAGCAATACCGTCTACAATTTTGTTGATGGCTAACTGTCCTATACGATCGGTTAAAACGTCTCTGCTTACTTGATAAGGCACTTCGGTAATAACAATCATTTCGCGGCCATTTGGCTTGGCTTCTACATTGCATTTACCTCTTACCACTACTCTACCTCTTCCGGTTAGTAACCCTTGCCTTACTCCTTCCATGCCGTAAATCACACCACCTGTTGGAAAATCTGGTGCTTTTACATAATTCATTAAGTCTTCAATCGGAATAGATCTATTCTCTACATAGGCAACACAACCATCAATAACTTCACTTAAATTATGCGGCATCATATTGGTAGCCATACCTACAGCAATACCCGATGAACCATTGATCAATAATTGTGGAATTCTTGTAGGAAGTACAGAAGGCTCTTCTAAAGAGTCATCAAAATTTAGCTGAAAATCTACCGTTTCTTTTTCTATATCATCCAGCATAGCTTCTGCAATTCGCTGAAGTCTTGCTTCGGTATAACGCATAGCAGCCGGTGGATCTCCATCTTGATTACCAAAATTACCTTGTCGATCAACCAGGGTATAACGCATTGTCCATTCCTGAGCCATACGAACCAAAGTATCATAAATGGCACTATCTCCATGAGGGTGATACTTACCCATTACTTCCCCAACAATACGGGCAGATTTTTTAAAGGGCTTATTACTGTTATTGCCCAATTCACTCATTGCATATAAAACACGACGGTGAACAGGTTTAAATCCATCTCTAACATCTGGCAATGCTCTACCTACTATTACCGACATTGAATAGTCGATATAAGCGGTTTTCATTTGCTCTTCAATATTTACCTGAATAATACGATCGTTATCGTTTGTAAGGGCTGGTAATTGATTCTCTTCCATGTATCTTTTTCTCGTTCAAAATTGATTACTGTTAAGTGGCAAAATAACCACTTAATTAAAGGTCTGCGAAGATACCTTTTTTACCCTTCTAAATACGCTAAAAATCAGGTTTTTTTAAGGGTTTTATCCACAGTTGTTAAGAGCTATAATTGATTGATTTTCATGCATCGGCAGCAATTGTTCTATATTTATTTTTTTTATGACAAATCCCGAACAAATATTGCTTTTTGGAGCAGGTAAATCTGCCACTGTACTTATCCATTATTTGGCCAAAATATGCGCTCAAAATCAATGGTATTGCACCATCGTAGACATCGATGAAAAATTAGTTCAATCAAAAATCGGGAATTCCCCATTTTTATCTGCAAAATCGATTCCAATTGAAAATGAGGCAGAAAGAAAATTATTGATTGCAAACACCCAATTAGTAATATCTCTTTTACCCCCTCATTTACACAATTTGGTGGCTACATCTTGTTTAGAACTGGGAAAACACCTGTTAACTGCCTCTTATATTGATGATTCCATTAAAAAGCTGGAAAACGATATCAAATCAAAAGGATTGTTGTTTTTAGGCGAAATGGGTTTAGACCCTGGTATTGATCATATGAGTGCAATGCAACTCATTCATTCAATTCAGCAAAAAGGGGGCATTATTGATTCCTTTAAATCGCATTGCGGGGGATTAGTAGCCCCGGAAAACAATAACAATCCATGGAAATATAAATTCAGTTGGAACCCAAGAAATATTATCACTGCAGGAAAAGCTGGAGCCATTTACAAAGAAAACAATGCGATTAAGGAAGTGAACTATGATCAAATGTTTAATGACTGTAGTTCGGTGGAAATTCCTTCATTTGGCAAACTGGCTTATTACCCTAACAGAGATTCATTGAGTTATGCCAGCCTGTATGGATTAGAAACTGCGGCTACTTTTATTAGAACCACATTAAGGTATCCTGAATTTTGTAGTGGATGGCAAAAAATTGTAGAAGCTGGATTTACTTTGGACGATGAATTATTAGATACGGATGAATTGTCTTTTGGAAGATTTTTGCGTGATCGATTATCATTTAAAAAAATCAGCTTGAATACTCCCCTACTGGAACAACAATTTGAATTTCTTGGATTGTATAATAATCGATCTATACATGAAGGAAAAAAATCTTATGCAGCCATTTTGCAAGAATTATTAGAAGAAAAGTGGAAACTAGAAAAGGGCGACAAAGACATGATTGTGATGTTGCACGAAATAGATTATACATTGAATAATGAAAAACATCAAATAAAAAGTTCACTGATTGTAAAAGGTGATGATGAAAGCAATACCGCCATGGCAAAAACGGTTGGGCTTCCATTGGGAATAGCAGCTAAGCTGATTTTAGAAAATAGAATTAATTTGCGAGGGTTGCATATTCCCATTGTAGCATCCATTTACAAGCCCGTTTTGGAGGAATTAGCAGAAGAAGGAATTCAGTTCGAAGAAAATTAAGAGATATAAGATATAAGATACAATTTTTGAATAAACAATAACCTAATATCAAATAACTAATAATGCAATACTGGTTAATTAAATCCGAACCTTTTAAATACAGTTGGGCTCAATTTGAAAAAGATAAAAAAACTATTTGGGATGGGGTAAGAAATTACCAGGCAAGAAATAACTTAAAAGCTATGCAAAAAGGCGACTTAGCTTTTTGGTACCATAGTAATATGGGGATGGAGATAGTTGGAATCGCAAAAGTGATAAAAACATTTTATCAAGATCCCACAACTGAAGAATCAGCTTGGGTAGTGGTGGATTTTGCCCCTGTTAAAAAATTAAAAAAGCCCATAACTTTAGTAACTGTAAAAGGCGATAAAAGATTAGCCAATATGGCATTGATCAAGAATAGCAGGTTATCCGTACAACCCGTTACCGAAGATGAATGGGAAATCATCATGGAATTGAGTGAAACAAAAATTTGACTTGATGAAGAAATTAGTGGTACTGACAGGCGCAGGCATTAGTGCTGAAAGCGGAATAAAAACTTTTAGAGATAGCGATGGATTATGGGAAGGTTATGATGTGCATGAAGTAGCCAATCCAAGAGGCTGGAAAAAGAATCCGCAATTGGTACTTGATTTTTATAATATGCGTAGAAAAGATGTAGCTAATGCAATTCCCAACAAAGCACATACTATTTTGGCTGATTTAGAAAAGCATTTTGATGTTCAAATAATCACACAAAATATTGATGATTTACATGAAAGAGCAGGCAGTAGTCATGTTTTGCATTTGCATGGAGAAATTTTTAAGATGAGAAGTGTTTTAGACAACAACCATCATCATGTTGAAACTATAAAGGGAGATATTCATTTAGGAGATCTTGCTCCCGATGGTGGTCAATACAGGCCCCATATTGTTTGGTTTGAAGAAGATGTACCAATGATTTATAAAGCAGCAGCAGAATTTAACTGCTATAGAGGCAGTGGCTTCTATAGGTCTGGAAAAATTGCAAAATCTATTGCTAAATAGCTGATTTGACGCAATGAAAATCACTATCTGAACTCAAAAAGCTCCTAATACCTAATTTTCAACCGATAAATCCTAATTAGTATCTCTTAATTCTTATCTCTTAACTCATATCTTTTAATTCTTATCTTTTATCTCTTATCTTTTATCTCCTATCTCTTATCTTTTATCTCTTAATTCTTAATTCTTTCGATAACTTTGCAGCTTCAAAAATTAAAAAATGGCTTTACAAGCAGGAATAGTAGGTTTACCCAATGTAGGAAAATCAACCCTTTTTAACGCAGTGAGTAATAGTGCTAAAGCACAAGCAAGCAATTATCGTTTTTGCACCATCGAACCCAATACTGGTTTAGTGGATGTACCAGATGAGCGTTTAAACAAATTAGCTGAATTGGTTCAACCCAATAAAATAATCCCTACTCAAATGGAGATAGTGGATATTGCGGGTTTAGTAAAAGGAGCCAGTAAAGGAGAAGGTTTAGGCAATAAGTTTTTAGGAAATATCCGTGAAGTAGATGCTATTATACATGTGATTCGCTGTTTCGAAGATGAAAATGTCTTAAGAGAAGAAGGCGCTATTAATCCTATCAGCGACAAAGAAATCATTGAAACAGAATTGCAACTCAAAGATTTAGAAAGTGTAGAAAAGAAAATGCAGCGTGTGGAGAAAATGGCTCGTGTTGGTAGCGATACTAAAGCAAAAGCAGAATTTGAAATTTTAACTAAATGTAAAGCACATTTAGATGCAGGAAAAGGAATTCACACATTGGGTTTGAGCAAAGAAGATAAATCAGCTATTGCAGATTTATTTCTATTAACAGATAAGCCGGTATTGTATGTTGCCAATGTAGATGAAGCTTCTATGCATACAGGTAATGCGTTTTCAGATAAATTAAAAGTTGCGGCTGAAGCAGAAGGTGCACAAGTAATTGTAATGTGCAATAATATTGAAGCTCAGATAGCTGAAATGGATAATGCAGATGATAAGCAAATGTTCATGGAAGAATACAAAATGACGGAGCCTGCATTGAACCGTTTAATTAGAACTACTTATAAATTATTATCTCTTGAAACATATTTTACTGCAGGTGTGCAGGAAGTAAGGGCATGGACAATTCATCATGGCTGGAAAGCACCTCAAGCAGCTAGTGTTATTCATACAGATTTTGAAAAAGGGTTTATCAAAGCAGAAGTGATTGCCTACGATGATTTTGTAAAATACGGAAGTGAAGCAGCTTGTAGAGATAATGGCCGATTGAGAATTGAAGGAAAAGAATACATTGTAAAGGACGGAGACGTAATGCATTTTAGATTCAACGTTTAACTATTACACATGCTATCGTTTTGGGAAAAAGATAGTTTTTATGCCGATGCAGACATTGCCATCATTGGCGCTGGGCTAATGGGCTTATGGGCTGCTTTGGAAATAAAAAAACACTCTCCTGGAACTACTGTAACCATACTAGAAAGAAGCTCTACCCCACTTGGCGCATCAACCCGTAATGCAGGATTTGCTTGCTTTGGAAGTCTTACAGAACTGCTTTCAGACGAAAAAAATATGGGCACCAATGCCATGTTGGAAATTGTTGAGATGCGATATAAAGGCATTGAAAAAATCAAATCAACTTTTAGTTCCGAACAAATTGATCTGGATAAATGTGGCGGTTATGAAGCATTAGGGCCAATCAATTGGGCGGGAGAAATAAATGACCGAATTAATTATATCAATCAATTATTGACATCGATCACAGGCAAAGCAAATTGTTTTTCCAATGCATCGAATCAAATGAGTTCAATAGGATTAAAAAACTTTGATCATTTGATTTTTAATCCTTTAGAAGCAGGCATCCATAGTGGCAAATTAGTAAGCGCCTTAACGCAATTAGCCATTGAAAAAGGAATTCGCATATTGAATGGTATTGAAATAATTGGCTGGGAAAAGTTGAATGATAAAATAAGCATCCGATCAAACCAAAAAAAATCAATTCAAGCAAATCGGCTGCTCATTTGCACCAACGGATTTACCAATGAATTAATTCCATCCTTAGCTATTGAGCCAGCCAGAGGGCAAATAATTCTAACTGCTCCAATTAAAGGATTAAGCACCAAGGGCACTTTTCATTTTGATGAAGGATTTTATTACTGGAGAAATCTTGGAGATCGAATTCTTTTGGGTGGAGCAAGAAATAGCGATTTCAGCAATGAACGTACCACTAATTTAGATGGCTCTGAATTAATAAGACAAAAACTAGTTGAATTCTTGAATACACATCTGGATACAACAGCGTCCATCAATATCGAACAAAGCTGGAGCGGTATCATGGGATTTACTGAAAATAAGCTTCCATTATTTCAACAAATTGAATCGAATGTTTCAGTATCGATTGCTTGTAATGGCATGGGAGTTGCCCTCACCCCTGTTTTTGCAGAAAAAGTTGCTTTAGAATTATTAAATTAGTTTTAACTCCTAATTGGCAGTTTCTTTATTATTTTTAATTCAATTTTTTTTATGAAGCAT
>REAV01000231.1 GCA_004294465.1 Sphingobacteriia bacterium
GGTTCCATAGGAATAGTTGCCAAATAAAAAGCCAGTATTAACGCCGATTATTTCTGTTACCATTCCCACAGTAAAGGCAATGGCAAAAAATAGTAAAAGTAAGCGATTGATTTTTTGTTGATTCCAAAATAACAACACTGTCATTACCAATAAATTCACTGGAGTATTTTGAATAAACCATTCTTTGTATGGAGAAAATAAAATTCCAATTAAGCCGCTAACATGAAATAGAAGTGCCAAAAAAGTACTGGTGTTGATTTTATTGATTGCGATCATAGTTATTTAGAATAATCCTTTTCCACAATATCCCCCATTATTTTAGCACTATTCAAACAAAGTGGAATACCTCCCCCCGGATGAACCGATCCGCCTACAAAATACAACCCTTTTATTTGATTACTGAAATTAGGGTGACGCATAAAAGCCGCCATTTTACCATTAGAACTGGTTCCATACAAAGAACCCATATAGGATGCAGTTTTCGATTCTATACTTTCTGGAGTAAGCACTTGTTCTTCTTCTATTAGTGGTTCTATTTCAACACCTAAAATGCTACTCAATTTAATTAAAACGGAACTACGAATTCGTTTGCCTTCTTCTTCCCAATTTTGTCCTCGGTTAGCAGGTGCATTCACCATTACAAACCAATTTTCTTTTCCTGCTGGTGCATGTACCCCAGGTTCGCATTTTGAAGTGATATGAATATATATAGTTGGATCCGAATAAACTGTCTTTCGATTAAATAAGTGATCAAATTCTGTACGGTAATCTTTCGTGAAAAAAATATTGTGCAAAGACAGCTCACTAAATTCACGCTTCACTCCCCAATAAAAAATATACGCACTACTGCTTCTCTCCTGCTTTAATACTTTGGCTGCCAGGGTTTCATTTTTCAATAAATGCTTATAAGTAAAATAAACATCCATGTTGCTAACCACACAATCAGCTAAATGGTTTTTCCCTTTTACCACTATACCTAGCACTATATTTTCGCTTGTTATAATACTGTCTACTTTTGAATTAAAATGAAATACTACTCCTTTACGCAACGCCAATTCATACAATGACTTTGTAATACTTATCATTCCTCCCTTCGGATAAAAGCTCCCTTCATACATGGCTGGCGCTTTGTATGGATTGCTACCATTGTAAGTAGCATAGCGATTGAACAACTGTACTGTTTTTGCAGATTTAAATTCTTGCTCATGCAATTGATGCATCGATTTAAACAAATATTGTAGACGCGTTTGTTTAAGCGCATTCCAAACGCCTTTTTTAAATAAAGTAGTTTTTTTGTGCAAAGAATTTTGTAAAAAAAAAGTGCCGATGCTATTGTATATATTTGCAGACTGGTTTAAAAATCGATTGGTATTTTCAACAGGCTCATGCAGTTTTTCATACAATTCATTGGCTAATGCTACTCTATCTGCAAAAGCATTGACCCTTGTTCCATCTTCATAAAAATAATTACAAGATACAGGCAAGCGATGGTATTCAAAATGGTCATTGATTTTTTCTCCAGCCAATTCAAAAATTTCTTGGATCAATTGTGGTTGAGTAAATAAACTCGGACCCGCATCAAACTGAAAATTGCCTAATTTAAAATCAGATAACTTCCCTCCAGGATAATTGTTTTGCTCAAATACTTCTACATCAAAGCCTTGCAAGCGCAATCTGATAGCAG
>REAV01000078.1 GCA_004294465.1 Sphingobacteriia bacterium
AAGCCATGCGCGATTCTCAATTATTCAATCAGGAGTTCTACTATAGAACTTTCAAAAGAGTCCGTGAATTTATCGCTAACTTTAGAGAGAACCAATCAAGCATCCTCTTCCTCGAGTAGCTAAAAACAAATTAGTACCTGATAGCTTAAAAGCTTCTATTGAAGAATCTGCAGCCAACCAACTTGCTACCATTAAAGGAACAATTGATATGATGGCAAGAGACAATACAGAAAAATACCAATCATTGCAATTGCATGAAATTGAGTGGCATAGAAAATTCACTTTATCAGTTGCCTGCTTAGTGTTGTTTTTAATTGGAGCACCCCTGGGATCGATCATTAGAAAAGGAGGGTTAGGTACCCCATTGGTTTTTGCCATTATTTTCTTTGTCATATTTCATCTGTTCAACACATTTGGAGAAAAATTCGTAAAATCTGGTCAAACCAATGCCATACTAGGGATGTGGCTTTCTACTTTTATTTTAATTCCAATCGGTGCATTTTTAATTTTCAAAGCCATGCGCGATTCTCAATTATTCAATCAGGAGTTCTACTATAGAACTTTCAAAAGAGTCCGTGAATTTATCGCTAACTTTAGAGAGAACCAATCAATAACTTTAGAGAGAACCAATCAATTTAATCGTATGAAAACACCCAATAGCAGAAGATCATTTATTAAAACTACCGGAAAAGCAGGATTAATGGCAGGTATTGGATTGACCGTTTTACCCAAATTTGGATTCGCTTCTTCCAATAATAGTATTACCAATTTTGTTCAACAACCCTTGCCCTATAACTACAATGCACTAGAACCTTTCATAGATGCTATGACTATGGAAATTCATTATAGCAAACATGCAGCTACTTATGCAAAAAATTTAAACGACGCTTGTGTTGCAGAAAAAGTAGATATCAATAATCAGTCATTAGATAACATACTTCGAAAAATTTCAGCCTATTCTCCAAAGATGAGAAACAATGCTGGTGGTCATTATAATCATGAATTATTTTGGCAATGTATGAAACCTGGAACTGCAACTAAACCAAGCGGCAAATTAGCAGCAGCTATTGATAGTTCGTTTGGTTCATTTGATGCTTTTAAAACACAGTTTACAGATGCTGGTAAAAATAGATTCGGAAGTGGGTGGGCATGGTTGGTTTTATCGGCTGATAATAAATTGGTTATTGGCTCTACTCCCAATCAAGACAATCCATTAATGGACACCAGCGAATTGAAAGGGAAGCCCTTATTGGGGTTGGATGTATGGGAGCATGCTTATTATTTAAAATACCAAAACAAAAGACCCGATTATATAAATAACTGGTGGAACTTGGTAAATTGGGATTTTGTAGCTACGCAATTCAATTAACAGAAAAATAGATTATGAAAGTTACTACTACCTGGAAGGAAGCACTTGCTTTTGATGCGAATGCAGATGGACATATTGTACGTTTAGATACTACAAAAGAAGGTGGCGGGTTAGACAGTGGAATGAGCCCTAAAAAAATGTTGCTTGCTTCATTGTGCGGATGCAGTGGAATGGATGTTGTAGACATTCTTCAAAAAATGAAAGTTCATTTTACTCAACTGGAAATTACTGCTGAAGCAGAACAAACCGACGAGCATCCTAAAGTGTTTAAATCAATTGAATTAGTATATCACTGCAATGTAAGTGCCGAAGATGAAGATAAATTTAAGCGTGCAGTAAATTTATCAATGGAGAAATATTGTGGCATATCAGCAATGCTTGCTAAACATTGTGCCATCAATTACCAAACTGTTTTGATTGATTAATTAGAATTTCCCAATCAGGTTCCTGATATGTCGGTAACCAATTAATACTTTTAAAAAAAGTAAAAGGGAATATTTCAATGTAACAGCATTGAAGTCCATCATCAATGCCCCCCAGGCTTGTTGTAAAGCAACTTTGGGTTGATTGAATTCGTGGTATACTTTATGAGAAAGTCTGGCATAATATTGCGCGAAATATTTTTTTGACTCCTTACTGATTCTATCTCGGTTTTCTAAAGGCAGATAGCCTCTAATAATCCCAATAACTTTTGCGATTTCCTGAATATTCAATAATGCGTCATCTGAATTCAAAGCAATATTTGATCCATGAACCCTGAATTTGGCCAACACCCTTGGGCAATAACCCACTTCGTAATGAGCCGCCACGCGAACGGACATTTCCCAAAAAGAGCCAAATTCCATTCCAAAATAAGCCCCTAAATGTTCGTAGGTGCTTCTTTTTATTACCATTGCCGGGGGTTGTACTACCTGGCGTTTAGCAATGGTGAGTAACCAATTTTTCAGTACACCCCTTAACACCTGTAATCGGTTATGATCCCAGATTTTTATTCCTTTTCCGTTGATGTATTCAAAATCGGTGAAAGCTGCGCCAATTCTAGGGAAATCTTCAAAAAGGCTTTCGATCTCAAGATAGAAATCATGTAATAAAACAGTATCCCCATACAATAAATGAATATATTTTCCTTCGGAAAGTTTGATACAAGTTTCCAAATTGCGGAGCTTTCCAACATTTACCGGTTGCCTGAAATAACCTATTCTGCCAGCCCCAATTCTTTTTACCAACTCTTCTACATTACCATCTGTACTTGCGTCATCCACTACCATCACTTGCATTTGCTCAATTCCCCTATCCTGTTCCATAACAGATAAAAGGCATTCCTCTAAGAAGGTAATTGTATTGTACACAGGAATCATCACCGACCAAAGGGGCTGCTCTTTTCCAGAAGGCTGTGGCAGAATTACCGGAGGAAGTTTGGGTATCCTTTCTCTTAAGTCGGTTTTTTTTGAAGACAGATTCAAAATAAATGCAGTTTGTTTACTTCAAATATACTATTTGTATGGCTTTATTGGTAGGGCTATTTTATTAGTATACCTTGCTATAAATCGATTGGGTGAAAAAAAGTTTGCAAAATTTTACTATTCAAAAATGGATCACTGTATTAAGCGTTTTGCTTTTCATAGTAAAAATAATTGCTTACTACATCACTTCATCTTTGGCTATTCTTTCTGATGCTTTAGAAAGCATTGTAAATGTAATTGCAGGGTTTATAGGTTTATATAGTTTATATGTGGCTGCTAAACCAAAAGACGAAGATCACCCGTATGGACATGGTAAAGCAGAATTTGTATCTGCTGCTGCAGAGGGAAGCCTAATTATTGCTGCCGGGATCATTATCATTTATGAAACCATTCAAAACATTCTACAAAACACCCAAATAAAATCATTGGATCAGGGTATGTGGTTAATTGCTTTAACCGCGGCACTGAATTATATTGCTGGCCTCTATTGTGTTAAAATAGGAAAACAAAATAATTCACTTGCATTAGAATCGAGTGGTAAACATTTACAAATAGACACATACTCTACATTAGGTGTGCTGGGATCTATAGCCTTGATCTACTTTACTAAAATTTACTGGCTGGATAAAGTCATTGCAATTGCCCTTAGTTTCTGGATCATCTATAATGGCTATACCATTTTAAGAAAATCATTAGCTGGAATAATGGATGAAGCGGATAAGGTTTTACTCAATCAGTTTATTCAGGAATTGAATGCCCACAAAAAAGCCAATTGGATTGATTTACATAATTTAAGAGTAATCAAATACGGGCCACTATTGCATATTGATTGTCATCTTACACTTCCATGGTACATGAATATTCATGAAGCACATAGAGAAATCGATGCCCTTTCCGATTTAATTAAAAATAAATTTGGAGATGCAATTGAATTGTTTGTACATACAGATGGATGCCTAGATTTTAGTTGTGCCATTTGCACAAAAACAGATTGTCCTGCTCGAAAACATCCATTTCAACAGCAATTGATCTGGACACTAGAAAATTTGGTATCGAATCAGAAACACAGCATCTAGCTTATCCTGAAATGCATAACTTTGTACACTATTTAATTTGAATTATATGAATACCTGGAATGAATATCAAACAGCTAATAAAGATCGATTTTTAAACGAATTACTCGATCTATTAAGAATGCCAAGTGTTAGTGCCAGAACGGAGCATAAATCGGATATGCTGCATTGTGCTGAAGCTGTAAAAGCTCGCTTATTAGAAGCGGGTGCTGATACAGTAACTATTTATCCCACAGATGGTCATCCAATTGTATATGGAGAAAAAATGATTGATCCTAGCAAACCTACTGTTTTGGTTTATGGACACTACGATGTTCAACCAGCCGACCCAATTGAATTATGGAAGAGTGGTCCATTTGATCCGGTGATTATTGATGGTAAAATTTTTGCACGTGGTTCTTGTGATGACAAGGGTCAATTTTATATGCACGTAAAAGCATTAGAAACTTTTACTAAAACCAATACTCAGCCTACTAATATTAAATTTTTGATTGAAGGGGAAGAAGAAATTGGTAGTCCAAATCTGGCCACATTTGTAAAGAACAATAAAGAATTATTAAAAGCAGATGTGATATTGATCAGTGATACTTCCATGTTAAGCATGGAAAATCCTTCTATCGATATTGGCGTGAGAGGATTGAGTTATATTGAAGTTGAAGTGACTGGACCGAACAGAGATTTACACAGTGGTGTATACGGAGGTGCAGTAGCCAATCCGATAACCATGTTGGCAAAAATGATTGCTTCTTGTCATGATGAAAATAATCATATTACCATTCCAGGATTTTATGATGATATTGTAAATGCAACTGATGCTGAACGTACAAAAATGGCTCAGGCTCCATTTGATGAAAATGAGTACAAAACCGATTTAGGTGTAGATCATTTATGGGGAGAGAAAGGTTATACCACCAATGAAAGAACAGGCATACGACCAACTTTAGAAGTAAATGGAATCTGGGGCGGATATACTGGCGAAGGAGCGAAAACAGTATTGCCTTCAAAAGCATTTGCCAAAATATCTTGCAGATTGGTCCCTAATCAATCTTCAGTAAAAATCACAGAAAAAATATTGAATTATTTTAAATCGATTGCACCAGAAGGTGTTACAGTGCAAGCATCCGAGCACCATGGTGGAGAACCTTATATGACACCAATTGATTCAATTGCATACAGAGCAGCTTCAAAAGCTATACAAACTACATTTGGCAAAGAGCCCATTCCAGTTAGAGGAGGAGGCAGTATTCCAATTTGCGCTTTATTTGAAAAAGAATTGGGATTAAAAATTGTATTCTTAGGATTTGGTTTAGACAGTGACAATTTGCATAGCCCGAATGAAAAATACAATGTATTCAATTTTTACAAGGGCATCGAAACCATTCCTTATTTCCATCAGTATTTTGCTGAAATGAATGCATAGCAATGGCAGTTGAAAAAGATAAATTAAGGATTGATAAATATTTATGGGCTATCCGTTTATTTAAAACGAGAAGCCAGGCAGGAGATGCATGTAGCAAGGGCAAAATAAAATGGAAGGGCGATGTAGTGAAAGCTTCTCGTGTGGTTGCTATTGGTGACGAATACCATGTAAAAACAGAAGCTAAAAAATGGGTGATTAAAGTAACTGGATTATTGCATACACGAGTTCAGTATTCCGAAGCAATTCAATACTACATCGATATCACCCCTGAAGAAGAAATAGACAGGATCAAATCGGTTGCAGCTAGTTTTCAAACAGGTAAGCGTTTGAGTAAAGTAGGTAGGCCAACAAAAAAAGAGCGAAGAGATTTAGGTGATTTCATGGATTAATTTTTCTATTTATGACTATTGATATTATTACGGCAGTTCCTGAATTATTGGAGAGTCCCTTCGGTCATAGTATTATGAAACGGGCACAGGAGAAGGGTTTACTCAATGTACGTTTACATAACTTACGCAAATGGGCCATTAATAAACAGGCCCAGATAGACGATTACCAATATGGTGGTGGTGCAGGAATGGTCATGATGTGTGAACCCCTTGCCAATGCAATAGATGAATTACAAAAAGACCAACCTTATGACGCCATCATTTATATGACTCCTGATGGCAAACCTTTCAATCAACAAACAGCCAATCAACTTTCTTTAGAAGGAAATTTATTGATTATCTGTGGTCATTATAAAGGCATCGACGAACGCATCAGAACCAAATATGTAACCATGGAAATATCCATTGGCGATTATGTATTGAGTGGTGGTGAATTGGCAGCAGCTGTAGTGGTAGATGCTATTGGCCGATTAATACCGGGTGTATTAAATGATGAAACTTCTGCCTTGTTCGATTCCTTTCAAGATAATTTATTAGCGCCGCCAGTATATACAAGACCGGCTGATTTTAGAGGAGATAAAGTACCTGAAATTCTATTACAAGGTGATCCTAAGAAAGTAGAAGAATGGCGTTTTGAACAATCCCTTGAAAGAACCAAAACAAGAAGACCCGACATGTTAGGTGATCTTTAAGCTTTCATTTTTGCCATTCAACATTTTTCAGCCCTTTTTTCCCTGATTTTTATAGACATTCGCGTCCATTTATATTATGCGCGTATTATTCTTATTGATATTCTCTATCGGCTCATTGATTGTTCATGGTCAAGAACGGAATGGCGAAAGCTTTCAAAAAGACTATCAAATTCATATTACCAAAATAAAAGAGCCCATTAAAATTGATGGAGAGCTCAATGAACCTATTTGGCAAACAGCACAAATGGTAAGTTCGTTCTGGCAAAAATATCCGGACGATAAAAATAAATCCACCCAAAGAACCGAAGTTAGAACAGCATACGACGATAAATTTATTTATATCTCCTATACAGCTTATGATTCAGGTAAACAGTTTATCCAAAGTTTAAAAAGAGACAATGGCCATGATGGCAATGATTGTGTAGCAGTAATTCTTGACCCAATCAATACAAGAAACAATGGGTTCTTTTTTATAGTAAATGCATTCAATGCACAAAGCGAAGATCAACTGGTAAGTTCAGATGATGGGTTGAGTTTTAGTTGGGATCAAACCTGGTATTCAGCCACTAAAAGATACAAAGACCGATGGACTGCAGAAATTGCCATCCCCTTTAAGTCTATTCGCTATCAGGCAGATAAAAAAGTATGGGGAATTAATTTTTTACGGGTAGATACAAAATCGAATGAATATGATGTATGGACCAACCTGCCAGTCAATTTCCCTTCTTATGACCTGGGTTATACTGGTTCACTGATTTGGGATGAAAATCCACCAAAGCCAGGCACAAACGGTGTTTTAGTGCCCTTTGTTACTTCAGAAGTTGATCAAAATAATATTACTAAGGACCCTTTGAACCTAAGTGCAAATGCGGGCTTTGACGCAAAATTTGGACTCACTCCTTCACTCAATTTAGACTTAACGGTTAACCCCGATTTTTCACAAATTGAAGTAGATCAACAAGTAACCAACCTCTCTCGTTTCAATATTTTCTTTCCTGAAAGAAGAACTTTCTTTTTAGAGAATGCGGATTTATTTGCAGGCTATGGGATTGAACCAATTCGGCCATTTTACTCCAGAAGAATTGGGCTAGATCCTATTGGAAATAGGATCCCGATTTTATTTGGAGCTAGAATTACCGGAAATCTGGCAAAGAAAACGCGTATTGGATTTATGAATATGCAAACAGGGAGAAAAGATGATTTTGCGCCAGAAAATAATACAGCCATTTCTATTGATCAGCGCATACTAAAACGCTCTGTTTTAAAAGGATACTTTTTAAACAAGCAAAGTTTCATGACCGATGCAGAAAAAAAAGCAAACCCCTTGAATGAATATGGTAGAAATGCCGGACTAGAATTTCAATATTCCGACCTTGCAGGCAAATGGAGTGGCTGGGCAACTTATCATCATGCAATGAAACCTACCATCAGCAAAGAAAACCAGTATTATAGTGGCGGTTTTGGTTACAATGGCAGAAATTTTGGGTTGGTTCAAGATTTCACCCATGTTGGTACCAATTATTACGCAGATATGGGTTTTATTGAGCGTATAGAAAACTATGATGCAATCAGGGATACCATTATTCGAGTTGGGTATAAACAATCCTATACCGAATTAAAATATAGGGTTATTCCAACTAAAGGAAAAATAATTGGCTATAATTATAGTTTAGAAAATTTCATTGTATTTAATCCAGACAATAGTTTCAATGAGCGAAATACAAGTGCTTCCTTCAATATGCAATTTCGTTCAACGGAAAATCTAAACATTGAAGTCAATAATTCAGAACTTCAATTGAATTTTCCAATTTCATTTACAGGAGCTACTCCACTTCCAATTGGTCATTATTTATACTCAGATGTTGGAATCAGGTATCGTTCAGATTTTAGGAAAAATTTGGGCTTTTCTTTGAATGGTAGTTACGGTCAATTTTACAATGGAATGAGAACTAATCTAAGAGCTGGTATTTTCATTAGAAAATTACCCCATGTAAACCTCAATTTCAATGTGGAATACAATAATATTATTTTCCCTGAGCCTTATGGATCAGCAACCCTATTCTTAATTACTCAACGAACTGAAATAAATTTTACCACCAATCTTTTTTGGACCACTTTCTTTCAATATAATACGCAAAGAAATAATTTCAATATCAATAGTCGATTGCAATATCGTTTTAAGCCAATGAGCGACTTATTTGTAGTATATACCGATAATTATTTTACAGATCCTTTGTTTAAAAGCAAAAACAGGGCCATTGTACTTAAACTCAATTATTGGCTCAATCTATAGATGAAAAAAAACTGGGCCAACATGAAATGATTTCAGGTTGACCCAGCACTTAAACTGATTTACAATTTATTTGATTCCTATCACTGGAACCTGCTTCTCATTAATCATTTTATTGTATTGCTTCAGATCATTGTCTAGTATGGTTTTTAGCTTAGCTAACTGCAAATCAGCCTGACCACTCAAATCGGCAAATGTTTCTCTTACCTGTTTGCTTGGCGGTGCATAACCACTAGAAGCTACATTGTATAATCCAGCAATCTTATCGTTTAAGCGAATTGGGAAATTCAACACATCTTGTCCGCTCTTCGATTTGGTTTGATACAAAGCCTCTTCAATTTTAGTGAGTTGCTTATTGATGCTATCACCCATTTGCTTGATCTCTTTATTGGCCTTGGTATCTATTCTACCATTCAAGTCATTGATCTGTGTGCGAACTGTTCTGATATTTTTAATACCAATTTGAATCTCACTAAATTTATCGCGCACCTGTAATAAAAATCCAACCTGAGCATCATAATCAGCTTCCGTCATTTTATAAACAGGGTCTGCTTTTATTACAAACGGAACATCAACCGAATCTGAATTGTATTTTATTCTTGCACTGTATTTTCCAGGTGCAGCTTTAGCTGATCCAATGGCACCATTCCATAAAATCATTCCATCTGCTCTTTCTGCTGGTGGATAATTCATATCCCAAGCAAACTGATTCATGCCTTCAGAATAATCCAATTTATCGGTAGGTTCTTTGGCCGATTTACTAAAAGTTTTAATAGCCTTACCATTCTTATCCATAATGGTAATGGAATGCTTTGAACTATCTGTTGTGCCTTTTAAATAATAATTGATTACTGTACCAGTTGGCGGATTGGCGCCAATATTGGGTTCTGTTCCACCAGCACCTCTTCTTCTTCTGCCACCACCTTCTGTACGATAAGCATCATTAATAGGGAAAACATGTAAATTTTTTGAAAGAATTGAATTGCTTTTTTGTTGAACAATGGTTAAATCATCAATTACCCAAAATGCACGACCCTGAGTAGCAACAATTAAATCATTGTCTTTTAAAGCAATATCTGTTATTGGAACAACGGGCAAATTCAATTGAAATGATTTCCAATTAGCGCCATCATCATAACTAATATACATGCCAAACTCAGTACCAGCATACAATAAACCAGCTACTTTTCTATCTGCCCTGATTGCACGCGTAAAATGCATATTGTTTATTCCATTGGTGATCTTGGTCCATGTTTTACCATAGTCTGATGTCTTGAATAAATAAGGTGTATAATCATCAGACTTATATTTTGTTCCAGCAAAATAGGCGGTACCTTTTTTAAATGGATCTGTTTCTACACAATTCCACATCATCCATTTTCCAGCTTCTGGAGGTGTTACATTTTCCCAATTCTTTCCCCCGTCTTTACTTACATGGATCAACCCATCATCACTTCCTGTCCATAATAAATCTTTTTCCAAAGCAGATTCTGTTGCTGCAAAAATGGTACAATAATATTCTACTGAAGTGTTGTCTTGTGTAATGGGCCCACCACTGGATGCTTGCTTTGATTTATCGTTGGTAGTTAAATCGGGGCTGATTTTTTCCCAGCTGGCACCTTCGTTTTCAGTTGCAAATAAATGGTTTCCTCCAGTGTATAATTTCTTTGGATTATGTGGTGAAAAGAAAATAGGAAAATTCCACTGGAATCTATATTTCTGAACGTCTACCCCTGCTCCCATTGGATTATCCGGCCATACATCAATGGCGCGATTCTCCCCTGTTTTATGATCAAGCCTTGCTAAATAACCTCCATAGTTTCCACCATAAACTATATCTGGGTTCAGTGGATCTGCAACCACATGACCGCTTTCCGATCCTGCAGTTACTTCCCAATCTCTTTCAGTAATTCCAGCTCCCGATGTTCTGCTTTTTATTCTAACTGTAGAATTATCTTGTTGAGCACCTAAAATTTTATATGGAACTGAATTATCTGTGGTAACTCTATAAAATTGAGCAGTAGGCTGATTCATCATCGTACTCCAATTATCACCACCATCAAAACTTACTTGCGCACCTCCATCATCAGCTACAATCATTCGATTGCCATTCTCAGGATCAATCCATAAATCGTGGTGATCTCCATGTGGCGTATTGATACCTTGGAAAGTTCTACCTCCATCTTTACTGCGCATGAAATTTACATTGGGACAATAAACCTGGTTTTCATTTTTAGGATCAACAAAAACTTTGCTATAATACCAGGCACGTTGACGAATATTATTATCATTTGAGGTTAAGCTCCAAGTTTCTCCACTGTCATCGCTTTTATATAGTCCACCATCTTTGTTTTCGATAATGGCATAAATTTTTTCTGGATTAGAAGGAGCTACTGCAACACCTACAATTCCCCAAACACCTTTAGGCAAACCTTTGTTAGCAGAAATGGGCTTCCATGTTTCTCCTCCATCAATGCTTTTATATAAACCAGATCCTTCACCGCCACTTTCCATATTATAAGGAGAACGTTTTACTCTCCACATTCCAGCATAAAAAATTTCCGGATTGCCTGGCTCCATTACTAAATCGGATGCCCCCGTTTGATCATTAACATACAAAGTTTTTTTCCAGGTTTTACCTCCATCGGTGGTTTTAAAAACACCACGCTCCTCGTTAGGTCCAAATAAATGGCCCATCACTGCAACCCATAGTGTATTAGGGTCACGTGGATGAATCACTATTCTAATAATATGTCGGCCTTCTTTTAATCCGAGATTTTTCCAAGTCCTTCCTGCATCATCACTGCGCCAGATGCCGCCCAAACCTTCTGCCACATTGCCTCGCATGGAGTTTTCACCTTCCCCTACATAGACAATATTGTCATCGCTTGGAGCAACTGAAACAGCGCCGATAGTGCCTCCAAAATATTTATCAGTGATATTTTTCCAATTACTTCCACCATCAGTGGATTTCCAAACACCGCCTCCGGTAGCACCAAAATAGAAAGTGGTTTTGTTTTTATAACTGCCTGTTGCTGCAGCACTTCTTCCACCTCTATACGGGCCAATGGAACGATACTTAACATTGGATAATAAAGCAGCATCGGAATTATCTTCCTTTACAACAACTGGTGTAGTTTTGGCTTTGTCTTTTTTTTGCGCAAAGGCAAAGAGGGTTGCTGCTGTGAAAGCAAGCAACATGGTGATTTTTCTCATGGTAGCATTCAATTAGAGGAGTAATTTACTCAATCTAATGAATTCCTCAAAATAGAAATTGAATGATCTATTTTACTATGTACCACTTATTCTCTATCCCTTCATTGATTTTAATGGTGCTATTTTCAATTTGTGTTTCAACAGGACCTAAACTGATGGTATATTTTGAAGGGTACTGAATACCATTCACCGATTGATATTCTTTATAGAAAACTTCTGCCTTTGCATTTTTTCCCATCCCATTACCAAACATTTTCATCATTGCTCCAAAACCGGTGAGATTGGCAGCCATTTCGCCAGTTGCTTCAACTTTGTTGACCAAGCCGGTATTGTTGTCGAAATAATAGATAAGTACCTGACCTGTTTTAAGCGTGAGCTTTACTTTTGTGCTGAGTACTTTATTCACTTTTTCTGTTCCTAGAATTTCTGCTGAATGTCCTTTAGCTGTATGGTTTACTAATTCTGAAAAAGCACCAGCGCAATCCAATTCGTATTGCTGAGCGGCTACTTCTCCTGCATCCATTTTGGTTATACTGGATTGTGTACCTGGAATATCGCCAAAACCACGAATAGAAGGAATGAAAATATAGCCTGCAGTATCTGTTACCAATGTATAAGTATCTCCCATTCCCATAATGCCGCCCAATTGTCTGCGAAATAATTTTCCTTGCTCTTTTACAATCGTGATTGGCAATTCAATCAATTGGCCCATAACGCCCATTTTCATGGTGCCGAAAACTTCTAATTGTTTGACGGCTTGTAACTTTTCTTTTCCGCCTGCCGCTGTTTCGTATTTGGCTAAAATATCAGCTGCAGTTTGAGCTTGAACAAAATTGAATGCACTTGCACCAATCAAAATCAGTAAAGCAAAAATGATTCTTCTGTTGGTTTTAGATATAATACTGAAACGTTTAAACATAATTGCTATTTTTATGTACAATATTACTTGATTAGTACTTAAGTTGAAGCAAATCCAGCTATTCTTTTGTTAAAAGAAAAATAGATAATACATTACTCAATATTTAAAAGTCTATGAAGAAATACCTCATTTTCATATTTGTACTTTTGTCTTTTGCTTTTCAAGCACAACCAACTAAATTTACTGTTACTCCTTCTACAACTGATAAAGAAATTGTAGAAATGGAAAAAAATATTGAAAAAACATTTTACAAAATAGTAAAAATTCAAGTAGTAAAAAGAAAAGAACAAACTAAATTAATAGAGCATTTAGTTTGCAGAGAATTTAATACAAATGGCAGAGAAGTAACTAATTGCTCTTCTGATAATTTTGGAGAACTGATCATTGAAAATGGATCTATTTCCATTTCTGATAAAAAGAATCTAAATTGATATTTTAATAATTAACTGTCTTCTTAAATAAATAAATCAACTAACATTTTGAACAACCATTTTACAATAAACATTCAACTGGTTGATATTTTTAAAAAATCGATTTATCCAGCAAGTGTAACTATTGCAGATGGAAAAATTCAATCTATTCAACCCATTGAAGAAAGTGAAATAAACACAAAGGGTTATCTAATGCCAGGATTTATAGATAGTCATGTTCATATAGAAAGCAGTATGCTTATACCAAGTGAATTTGCTCGATTGGCAGTTCTACATGGCACAGTAGGCACAGTAAGTGATCCTCATGAAATAGCGAATGTGTGTGGAATGGAAGGAGTGGAATTTATGATCGCTAACGGAAAGCAAGTGCCTTTCAAATTTAATTTTGGTGCGCCTAGCTGTGTTCCAGCAACCATTTTTGAAACAGCGGGTGCAGCGCTTGATAGTAAAGACGTAACCGCCTTATTACAAAAACCCGAAGTGAAATACCTCAGCGAAATGATGAATTTTCCGGGTGTATTACACAAGGACCCTGAAGTAATGAAAAAAATCGCTGCTGCACATGCAGGAGGAAAACCAGTAGATGGTCATGCGCCGGGTTTAATGGGAGATGCTGCACAACAATATATTGAAGCTGGTATTTCTACCGATCATGAATGTTTTACCATAGAAGAAGCTTTGGACAAATTGGAGCATGGCATGAAAATTATTATTCGCGAAGGTAGTGCTGCTAAAAATTTTGAAGCACTTGCCGATTTGATTGATGACCACCCGAATAGTGTATTGTTTTGCAGTGATGACAAACATCCTGATAGTTTAGTTGATGGTCATATCAATCACCTATGCGCAAGAGCCATTGCAAAAGGAATGGATCTATTCAATGTATTGAAAGTTGCCTGTGTTAATCCTGTATTGCATTATAAACTAGACATTGGTTTATTGCGTGAAGGAGATCCTGCTGATTTTATAATTGCTGAAGACTTAAAAGAATTCAAAATTCTACAAACTTATATTGATGGAGTAGCATTGCTTCATAACGGAACATCTATTATCAAATCAGTTCAAACGAACCCAATCAATCAATTTGATTGTGAAAGCATTTCAACAGCAGAATTAGCAATACCAGAAAATGAATATCCTTCCACCAATGGTTTCATTCCAGTAATAGAAGCTTTGGATGGTCAATTAATTACTAATCGTTTGAGTGTAGCAGGAAAATTATTGAACAATCATTGGGTAACCGATACAGAGAATGATGTATTGAAAATGGTGGTGGTTAACCGATATCAAAAAGCACCTATTGCCAAATGTTTTATCAAAAATTTTGGATTTAAAAAAGGTGCTATTGCTTCTACTGTAGCCCATGATAGTCATAATATTGTTGCAATTGGAGTAGATGATATAGCATTGGCAAAAGCCATTAATTCAGTAATTGCAGCAGCAGGTGGCGTGAGTTGTGTAGATGGAAATGGCAATGACTTATTATTGCCCTTACCCGTTGCTGGATTAATGAGCGCCGAAGATGGTTATTGGGTAGCTGAAAAATACACAGCTATTGATGCCATGGCCAAATCGCTTGGATCCACACTATCAGCGCCTTTCATGACATTGAGTTTTATGGCGCTATTAGTTATTCCGCATTTAAAGTTGAGCGATAAAGGTTTGTTTGATGGAGATAAATTTGAATTCATCACCTAACTTATATCTCTTATCTTATATCTTATATCTCTTATTCCGCTTTAGCGTCCATCACTTTCACAGCCACACTATCCGTTCCTTTGGGGGCAAAATATTTGGTTTTGAATTTGATGGTTTGCCCTGGCTTGATGGTTTCATAAACGGTTTCATTGCCTTCATCCAGTTTAACACTGGTCTTGCTAAAAAAAGACAATTTTAATGCAATGTCTTTATAAGTAGCGATGGTGGCGTTATTGGTAAGATTAACAATTACTACCGTTTGCCCAATAATATTTTTACGATCTCGATTGTTTACTACAATAAATCGGGTTGGGTTTTTCTTTTCTTTCTCTTCCAAAGTTTCTTTTACAACTTCATATGTTTTTTTATCAAATGATTCTTCTTGCTTTTTTTCTTTGCAAGCCATAAAGCTTAGCCCAATTAGTGAGAATAACAGGTATTTTTTCATAATACAATTTAGCCCTTTAATAGAATATCCCCTAAATTCGTACACTAAACTTTCACCATGGTCATCAATTTAAGCGACAATCACAGTCTTGTAAGCAATTGGGTTTCTGAACTTAGAAATACGGAAGTGCAGGAAGATAGAATGCGTTTTCGCAGAAATCTGGAAAGAATTGGAGAAATCGCAGCTTATGAAATTAGTAAGCAATTGCCATGGAAAGTTCAGGAAACGCCTACTCCATTAGGAACTCATGAGAGTAAGGTATTAGCTGCTCAACCTGTTTTGGCTACTATTCTTAGAGCAGGTTTGCCTTTGCACAATGGCATGCTCAATTATTTTGATAAAGCAGACAATGCATTTATTTCTGCTTATAGAAAGCATCACCGCGATGGTAGTTTCGAAATTAGTTTAGAATACATGAGCTGCCCTGCTTTAGACGATCGTATCATTATTATTAGCGACCCTATGTTAGCCACAGGAGCATCAATAGTAAAAACTATTCAATACATGAAAAATCAGGGAAACCCTGCTTCAATTCATGTTGTAGTTGCTATTGCTTGTACAGTGGGTATTGAATACATCATCAGAGAATGTGGAGAAGCAGTAACCATTTGGTGTGGTGATATTGACGACGAATTAACAGCCAAGGGATATATTGTTCCAGGCTTAGGAGATGCCGGAGATTTGGCATTTGGTACCAAAGTTCAATCATAGGTTATTGAAACAGTTGGAAAATGTATATAGCTTATGCGGCCACTCATTTTATTATATCTCTTATTAATGACCGTATCAGCTCATGCACAAGACCCACATTTCTCTCAATTTTTTTCATCACCACTAACGCTTAATCCTGCATTTACAGGAAAGTTTTTTGGTACCTATCGCATTTCGGGAAACTACCGCAATCAATGGCCTACACTTAATAATGCTTTTACAACTGCCACTGCTTCTGTTGACTTCCACGCCTTTCAAAATAAAATTGCCGATAACGATACCTGGGGATTTGGTGCAATGGCTTATAATGACAACAGCGCTGCAGGAGCAGTTAAGTTTAATTATTTTACTGCTTCAACTGCCTATCATAAAGGATTGGATGAAGATGGGCAACATCAATTGAGTGCAGGATTTCAGGTGACTTATGCCAATATGCTGGTGAATACCAGTTTACTCACTTTCGAAGATCAATTAACCACTTCAGGTTTCACTGGAGTAACATCAGAAGTATTTAGCTCGAGTACATTAAATGCCAATTATGTTGATTTTAACGCTGGTCTTCTGTACAATGGAAGCACCAATGATCGAAACAATTTTTATTTCGGTTTAAGCATGTATCATATAAATCGTCCGGTACAAAAATTTACTGGTGCTGCATATAATTTAGCACCAAGGGTCAATTTTCATGCAGGAGGATATATGCCCATTGGTGAAACTACTTCATTGCATTTGAGTGGTTTACAAATGTTTCAAGGTGGATATTCAGAAACAATGATAGGAGGAGCAGTACAACTCAATACAAATCCAAATGATATCAAATCAACCAGTTTATATATTGGCACCTGGGTTAGATTCAATGATGCGATCATACCCTATGCAGGATTAGAATTTGGAGATTATCGTTTAGGCATTTCTTACGATTATAATGCCCAATTGATCAGAACAGCCACACAGAATAGAGGCGGAATTGAAGTTTCCTTGATTTATATCAGAAGACCATCCACAGACAGGCCAGTGAACTGCCCTAAATTTTAATGAGACTAGTTTATTATCTTAGCGGAAATCCCCCGATTTGCTCAAAGAAATTATCATAGCAATACAAGCTTATTTTCAGGCCCATCGATTTATCAGAAAGCATAAATTATGGAAATGGATTGTAATTCCTGGAATCATATATACGGTATTGTTTATTTTCGGAATGTATCTTTTTAGCAGTACTTCAAGCAATTTCATTGAATGGATTGCATTGAAAACAGGATTGAAAAGCTGGCTCGATAAAGAAAACAGTGGGTTCATGGGATTTATTTTTACCATGGGAGGGTTGATTCTTTGGCTGGTATTAATGCTATTTTATTTCTCCTTGTTTAAATATTTATTCCTCATTATCGGCTCACCTGTTTTTGCTTATTTGAGTGAAAAAACAGAAGCTATTATGGAAGGCAAGGATTTTCCCTTTAGTTTTTCGCAACTGATTAAAGATATTGTTAGAGGCATTCAATTAGCTGGAAGAAATAGTTTATGGCAATCAGTATATGCGGTAAGTATTGTGCTTTTTAGTTTGATTCCCGTTGTAGGTTGGTTAACGCCTGTATTAGCCATCACCATTGATTGTTATTATTACGGATTCTCTATGCTCGATTATAGTATGGAAAGAAAAAACAAATCTGCTGCTGAAAGTATTTTCTTTATTGGTTCGCACAAAGGATTGGCAATTGGCAATGGTATGGTTTTTTATTTAATGCATTTTATTCCAATCATTGGTTGGATATTAGCACCCACCTACGCCGTAGTTGCGGCAACGTTGAGCGTTTATCCTATCAATCAAAAACAAGTTGTTAACCCATCCATATGAGTAAAGGAAAAGTATATTTAATTCCTTCCGTTTTACAAGAAGATGCTTTACAAACCATTCCAACATATATCATTGATTCAATAAAAGATTGCCAGGTTTTTTTTGTTGAAACCGAAAAAAATACCCGACGATTTTTTAAAAAAATATGGAAGGAAATGGTCATTGACGATTACCAATGGTTCGCTATTCATAAAGCAGAAGAATCAGTTAAGTCTGCTTTTTTAGTCGCATTGAATGAAGGGAAAAATATTGGTATTGTGAGTGATGCAGGATGTCCTGGCATTGCAGATCCGGGTCAATTATTGATTGAATTGGCTCAACAAAATCATATTGTTGTTCAACCCCTTGTTGGGCCTAGTTCTATTTTACTGGCTTTAATGGCCAGTGGAATGAATGGGCAAAATTTTCATTTTCATGGATATTTACCCATTGATGGTTTGGAAAGAAAGAAAAAATTAAAAGAATTGGAAGCTGATTCTTTGATCAAAAAAACCACCCATATTTTTATTGAAACACCTTATAGAAATAACCAATTATTAACCGATATCATTCAAGCTTGTAAACCAATGACAAAAATTTGCATTGGCGTTGATATCACTGGACCAGCAGAAAAAATTCAAACTAAAGCAGCAAGTGACTGGAATAAACAATTGCCAGAACTACATAAAATACCAACGATTTTTTTAATACAGGCTTAATGCTTATGAGTTAGCTTATTTAGGCTTGATGATTGACTCTTCCACTACACCTCTTACTTCTAATACACTATCTACAACATAAGATTGCATGCCTCTCCAAGGCAATGATCCCAGATATCTTTTATAATGTAGGTTCACTTCTCTGCCAGAATTTTTACTGAGTATTTCAGCAACTTTTTTATCTGTTACACTAAAAGTAAATTCATTGCTCTGCACATTTGCCTGAAAACCACTTTGAATGATTTTGCCTTCGTTGGTTTTAAACAAAAACCCTTTTTCCTGAAAAGTATTGAGCTGTCCTGCTTTGGTTCCTTCGGCATAAACAAAATAAAATCTCCAATAAATAAATCCAGCCAATGCCAAGATTAAAATGGTAAAGAAACTCCACAAAAATTTTTTCATAAAATTATTTATAGTCCGTATTTGTCTACAAGATAAACAAGTCCAGCCATATTGATGGCACCTAACAACAACTCTCTTTTGTTTACATTCTCAAACACATCAGATCGAGCATGATGGATGTCAAAATATCGTTGATCGTCTGGGTCAAAACCTGCCAATGCAGTACCCATAGCTCTATTCAATGGCCCTATATCTGCTCCACCACCTCCCATTCTTAAATAGGTAGTTCCATATGGAAACAAAAGTGGTAACCAGGCTTGCATCTTTTTTAATTTTTCTTCTTCAATAGTAAATCCAAAACCTCTTGGAGTGAATCCGCCTGCATCGCTCTCTAAAGCAAATAAATGTTTTTCATTTTTTGCTTTTGCTTCTTCGGCATATTTGGTTCCACCTTTTAACCCATTTTCTTCATTGGCAAATAAAACAAATCGAATGGTGTGTTTTGGTTTATATCCTAGTGCTTTGAATACCCTCAATATTTCCATAGTATGTACTACCCCTGCTCCATCATCATGTGCTCCTTCATTCACATCCCAGCTATCTAAATGACCACCAATGGTAATATACTGATCAGGAAATTCAGTGCCTTTTAATTCGGCAATCACATTATGCCCTTTTGCATCAGGCAAAAAATGTCCATTGGTTTTAAAGGAAACTTCAAAACTGGATTTTTTACTTAAGTTCCAAACATAATCAGCATCATATCCACCCAAAGCAATAGCTGGAATTTTTGGAAAAGAATCATTGTAAGCCATTCCTCCTGTATGCGGATTATTATCGGTTGC
>REAV01000051.1 GCA_004294465.1 Sphingobacteriia bacterium
TTATAGGTAATCTTTCAAATGCCATTTGTAAAGCCAGGGCGAATGCAATTGCTGAAATAAACAACAAATACTCTCTTCGATTTACTTTAAAAAGGTTTACGAATATAAGGGTTATCAATAAAATTATCAATACAATTAAGATTTGCCCTACTTCGAGACCAAGATTAAAGGCCAATAATTGCCCAACTACAGACTCCCCCTTTCCTAATAAGCTTTTGAGGTAACTGCTAAAACCCAATCCATGGATGAGCCCAAAAAACAAGGCTAAAAAGTAGATCAGGGGAAATTTAGCTTTAAATACAAATTTCTTTACAAATACATTGCTAAATGCAGTTAATACGATTGTTACAGGAATCAAAAATTCTATCCATCGCATAGAATAGTTTAGCAGATCAAACACATTTAAGGCCAGCGTAATGGAATGTCCAATAGTAAAAGCAGTTACTAAAACCAGGAGCTTTTTCCAATCCGAAAACTGGTACCTTATACATAAGGCAACAACAAAAAGGATATGATCAATCCCTCTTATATCGGCAATATGATGGAAGCCAATTTGAAAATAAAGCCAAAAATCATTCATAATTAAGTAGTTAAATTAAATACGACATTTGTATTCTAACAAATACTTTGTTGAATGGCAAATATCTTGGTTCAATGGTTGATTACTGCAACAATGGCAATATATCACCCTTTTTTTGTTTCTGTTTTAGATTTTAATCACAATGCAAAAGATGCTACTGTGGAAATTAGTATTCGCGTTTTTACAGATGATCTGGAAAAAACCCTTCAAAAAAGCAGTTCTGCAAAAATAGATATCATTCAACCTGCTGATAAAACCGTAATTGACAAACAAATAATTGCCTATATCGGCAAGACGCTTCATTTAAAAATTAATGGGCAAACAGTAAATGCCAAATATATCGGCTATGAAATTATCAAAGAAAGCACCTGGGCTTATTTTGAAATAGAAGGAGTAAAAGAATGTAAAAAAATAGATATCGATTGTAATTTTTTATACGATTTTGAAAAATCGCAAACCAATATTTTTCATGTTAAAACCAAGGGACAAGAAAAAAGTTACAAACTAGAAAACCCACAAAGAACAACCAGTTTTCAATTTTAAATTTCTTCGTCAATAATAGGCTCTGATGTAGTTACCAATACTTTATCTACACGGTTATTATCCATATCAACTATTTCGAACTGGAAGGATTCCCATTTTAAAATGTCTCCAGTACGTGGAATCCTTTCTAGATGGTGAATGATAAAGCCTGCAAGTGTATTAAAATCTTGTTCCCATTTTTCCATCCATTCTGTTTTATCAAAATGACTGAGGAAATCATAAAAAGGAATTTGAGCATCCACTAAAAAGGATCCGTCTTCTCTCCTAACAATTTCATAATCTTCATCCTCTTCTTGAGGTATATCCCCTACAATGGCTTCTAAAATGTCGTTGAGCGTCATTAAACCTTGCACAGAACCGTATTCATCCACAATAAAACATTGATGTATTTTGGTTTGTTTGAATTTTTCCAAAACCTGGTATGCGCTATTATTCTCAGGCACATACATGGCTTCCTTCATAATTGAAAACACTGTATCATCTCCATTGGCAGAAAATAAATCTTTAATAGAAACTACTCCTTTAATATGATCTATGTCTTCTTCGCAAACAGGGTAAACCGAATGAATTAAATCTTTTAACTCTTCTCTAATTGCATGAATTTTTTTATGCCCATCAATCCATTCAATATCTGTTCTGTGCGTCATTAAAGAAGTAATATTTCTATCACTCAAATGAAATACCCTTTCAATGATCTCTTGTTCCGCTTCTTCAATTGTTCCCTGTTCTGTACCTTCACTTATTATGGCTTTTATTTCTTCTTCCGTTACTTGACTTTCATTGGTCTTGATATTTAATAATCGAACGATTAAATGAGAGGATTTACTCAACAACCAAATAATGGGGAATGTAAGCCAACTTAAAAAGCGCATTGGCCTGGCAACAGATTTTGCTATTCCTTCCGGATCGCTTAATCCAATTCTTTTGGGGACCAACTCTCCAAGAACCAATGATAAATAAGTAATTACAATTACGATTATGGTGGTTGCGATGGTGCTACTGTACTTGGCAGTAAAACTAAATTGCTGAAGCCATTCAGTTAAGGGTTGCTTAAAACTATCGCCAGAATAAATACCTGTTAATATGCCAATTAACGTAATGCCTATTTGAACCGTTGATAAAAATGTATCTGGATGGTTGGCTAAACTCAACGCTTTTGCAGCATCATCGTCGCCTTTTGCTGCCTGGGCTTCCAACCTTGATTTTCTTGCAGACACAAGTGCTATTTCTGCCATGGAGAATAGCCCATTCAATATAACTAGAAATAAAATGATTAAAACCTCCGTCATTCTTGTAAAAATAGGTAAAAAAGAGGACTCTATGGTTTGCCGTCGAGATCAATCATCACATAACGAGGCATTTCCTTCATTCTGGTAGCTGGATTTAAAAATGTTCCCGTTAAAACAGACACCGGATATTGATTCCCTTCATGAATTACTTTGCTTGAAGGGAACATGGTCTTGAAGAATTGGGTACTATCTTTCTCTGTAAGAATTATTTGATGTGCTTCAAAGGCTTTTGTTGAAGATAAATTAACGAAAATATGTTTTCCATAGAAATGCAAAGCATTGCTATTATTGATGCCATATAAATATACTGAGTTCTTATCGATGGCATTTTTGTTGATAAATGCATTGGCATCATTACCCATTTGAAATTGGAGCAGGTTCGGATAAAATGCTATACTTAAAAAAATATTTACCCCAATTACAGTATATAGTCCTAATGCAATTATTTTCGGAAAGTTCTTTAATTGACTAAACATGAGTATGACAAATACCAGAAAACCAAAAATGCTTGTAATTTTTACAAATAAAGGAATTTCTGGAAATGGGATGAACATCAATCCAATTAGTGCAATCCATAATAAGGCAAAAATTACCTTATGAAAAAACTGTAATGGTTTTCTCCATGCCAGTAATCGATCAGTAAAAAATAAACCATACAAAATTCGAGCAGTTGTTATAGCCGCTAATGGAAATACTACAAAAATATAATGCGGTAATTGCGCCTGGCTCTTTGCCAAAATACAATAGGTTAATAAAAAACCTCCAGTGGTAATAAATTCTTGATCGGATCTAATTTGAAATTGTTGAATGATTAACTCTCTTACACTAAAAACTATTCCCAACAGAAAAAATACAACCCAGGGTAAAAAACTCCAGAGCATATTTTCGAAAAGAAAACTGAAATAACTCATTTCGTGATATACATTCTCTCCTGTATATCGTCCAAAACTTTGTGTCCAATAATAAAAACGCAAACCAGATTTTATAGGAACATTATTGATTAATTTACCTGGATGCAAATCGAATTGTTGATACAATCCGATACTCATCGGAATAAGCATGATGGCTATAACAATCACACCCAGCAAGTACTCCCATCTAAACAGTTGCTTCCAATTTCTTTGTGCAATAAAATGACTTAGAAATGCGAAACCAGGCACCATCAGTGCAATTGGGCCCTTAGTCATCATTCCACAACCAATGAAAATAAATGCCAGAAAGAAATTAAGCCATCTTTTTAATTGATACCATTTAGCCAATTGCCATATACCTAATATAACCCAACTCATTAACAGGGTATCTGTTCTTACATCATGCGACATTAAAAACAATGCTTGTAAACTTGCCAATACCATTGCACTTAATTGTGCAACCGTTTTTTCATAATAGATAATAGCTAACTGATAAGTTGCATATATGCTCACAATCATTAATAGAATAGAAGGAAGTCTGTATGACCAATCATAAATGCCGAATATCTTCATGCTCAAAGCAGACAGCCAAAACAACAAGGGAGGTTTGTCTAAATAATCCTTACCCAGATCGAATACCTGTAAAAAACTATTTCTCGCAAGCATTTCTCTGCTAATAGATGCGTATTGAGCGGCATCAACATCCATTAAAGGAATTAAAAACATTCCCAGCAAATAAGTTGAAATGCATAAAAAAATTACTGAATAAAATTGCTTATTGGAGATCATACTGAATGATACCTATTTTACTTTTATAGAATTGACTCATTAACCATCCAATGAAAGTTCCTAATAATGCACCGCCAATGACATCTAATGGGTAATGAACTCCAACATAGATTTGACCATAACAAATACTTGCTG
>REAV01000052.1 GCA_004294465.1 Sphingobacteriia bacterium
GATTTTAGTTTACGTGATTTGATCGATTTGAAATTAAGTAGAAACAATAGCAATGCATCTGTTACCAATATATTTAGAAAATTAATTGGTAATAAAACTTTCTCTATCATGGGTAATCCAAATTTGGGAGAAGTAAGAGGCATTTTAGTAGGTATAGAAAATCCTGTTAGACCAGATGGTCAATCGATCAGCACAGAAGTTTGGATGAATGAATTACGTTTATCTGGAATTGATGAAAACGGAGGCTGGGCCGCACTTGGAAGGGTAGATCTTGTTCTTGCGGATTTAGGTACTTTATCCGTTTCTGGAAATAAATATACCCAAGGGTTTGGAACGATTGAGCAAAGAGTTAATGAAAGAGCCAAGGATAATTTATTGCAATTTGATATTGCTGCCAATATTGATGCTGGTAAATTGGTTCCTAAAAAAGCTAAATTATCTATACCTGTTTATGCTAGTTTAAATAGAAATATTCGTACACCAGAATTTGACCCTTACGATTTAGATGTACTATACAAAGAAAAATTAAGTAGAAGTCCAGCTGCATTAAGAGACTCAATTAAGAATGCTGCGGCTGATCAAACAACTATTCAAACCATCAATTTCACCAATGTTAGGGTAATGCCAGGAAATGGAAAACCAGGATTATTCAAGCTCAGTAATTTTGATGTGAGTTATGCTTATTCTCAAACTAATCATTCAAGTCCAATTATCAAACAAAATAAAATAGTTCGTCAACGTGCAGGATTTGGTTATACTTATATCGGACAAAGTCAGTTCAAAGAGCCATTTAAAAAAATGATTAAAGGAAAATCTCCATGGCTGGCCTGGATCAGAGATGCCAACTATAATTTAAAACCATCTTATTTAAGTTTTAGGGCAGATATCAATCGACAGTTTGGAGAATTTATTCCTCGAATTGTGAATAATAACAATACCAAAGTAGATAGGGTCGATACTACTTATGATAAGTATTTTACTTTCGATCGATTCTATAATATGCGTTGGGATTTAACCCGATCATTAAATTTCGATTTTAATGCTACCAATAATGCTAGGGTAGATGAACCATTTGGCAGGATTGATAATAGTTTTAAAAAAGATACTGTTCGAAACAATTTCTTAAGTGGAGGAAGAAACACCTTATATGTTCAAAAGACATTACTGAATTATAATATCCCATTGAATAAATTTCCTTTCTCTGATTGGATTACAGCAAGATATAGTTATGGTACATCTTATAGTTGGATAGGTGCTAGTAGAATTGCCTATAATTTAGGAAACACAATAGAAAATTCTCAAGAAAATAATTTTAATGGACAGCTAAGCTTTGGCAATTTATATGCTAAATCTAAATGGCTTAGGGCTATTGATAATATCCCTTCTCCTAAATCAAAGAATGATCCGCTCAATAATAAAACAATAAATTCTTTAGGATCAACATTACCTTCTAAAGAGGAAGCGCTAAAAGGATTAGAAGGAAAACAAAGAACAGAAGCATTACAAAAATGGAGACAACAACGGAGAGATATACGTATTGCTGATAAGCTAACAAGGGCTAATCAAACACCAGAGTTAACGAGTTTCGAAAGAACCTTGGGTAAATTTATTACCATGTTCCGTCAGGCATCAATTAATTACAGCGAAAACTATAGAAGTAGATTGCCGGGTTATATGGATAGTACACAGTTTATAGGACAGAATTTCAAATCGATGGCTCCTGGTTTAGATTATGTTTTTGGAAAGCAGCCAGATAATGATTGGATCAATAATAAAATTTCAAGGGGATTACTTTCTAAAGACAGCACATTTAATTTTATGTTCAGACAGAGCTTCGAGCAACGATTGAGCATCACCGCACAATTAGAACCCATTCGAGAATTGGTTATTGATTTGAATGTAGACAAAACTTTTACCAAAGATTATACTGCATTAATAAAAGATACAACAGGGTCCGGAAATAATTTTGGCCAATTAAATCCATTATACAATGGGGGATTCAGCGTTTCATATATTGCATTTAGTACTTTGTTTTCAAGCCATAATCCTAATGAAATTTCCTCAACATTTAAAGAATTCGAAAGCAACAGAATCCTGGTTTCAAGACGAATCGCAGAGACCAACCCTTACTGGCAGGCTTTACCAAATAACCAGAAATTTACGGCAGATGGATTTGCCCGCGGTTATGGACGATATTCACAAAGCGTTATTTTGCCGGCATTTTTAGCTGCTTATACCAGAGAGAATGCCAATACTATTCCTTTGATAAAAGAAGGAGGAAATAAAATCAGTACCAATCCTTTTAGAGGCATCATGCCAAGGCCAAATTGGAAAATTACCTATACTGGTTTGAGTAAAATTCCATCACTCGCTGCTTCATTTAGTAATATCACTATCAGTCATGGATACAATGGACAATTAAGCATGAATAGTTTTAATAGTGCATTATTGTATCAGGATCCATTCCGATTAAATGCTCCAGGTTTTATCGATACAACAAGTGGTAATTTCATTCCTTTCTTTTTGATACCGAATGTTAGTATTTCGGAAAGATTCGAGCCATTGATAAAAATTGATATTACTACTATTAGTCAATTCAACTTCAATTTTGAATTTAGGAAGAGCCGACAATTGAGTATGAGTTTGATCGATTATCAATTGAGTGAAAGTAGAAGCACAGAATGGATTTTAGGAATGAACTGGCGCAAACGTGGATTTAATCTTCCTTTTAAATTGCCTGGTGGAAAGGGTAAGAAATTACAAAACGATTTGAATTTAAAACTGGATATATCGGTTCGTGATGTATCAATCAGCAATAGCCGTTTAGATCAAAGCAATGCGTATGGTACAGGAGGGCAAAAAGAAATTACTATTCAACCTGCTATTGATTATGTATTAAATAATCGAATCAATATTAAGTTCTTCTTCGACCAACGAAGAGTTACACCATATATTTCTACTTCGGCGCCTATTACCAACACGAGGGCAGGAGTAAATATTAGAATATCATTGGCGCAATAAAAAACCCCGTAGAAGAATCATCTACAGGGTTTTCTGAAATTGTGGTAATTAGTTTTTCCTAAACGCCCATTTCCCTAATTCTTTCCAGCCTACTTTTTTTCCATACATTAAAATTCCTGTTCTATAAATTTTTCCACTAAGCCATGTGGTAAATATAAAACCAGCAATTAAGCTAATCATACTAGCCGCTAACTGCCAATAAGGAACTGTGCCAGGCACTCCGTAGGCAATTCTTGCCATCATTACCATTGGAGAACTAAATGGTATAATACTAGCCCAGGTTGCAATAGAAGTACTTGGGTCTTGCACTGCATTAGACATGATGATAAATGAAAAAATGATTGGCATAGTAATCGGCAACATCAAACTTTGAGCGTCCTGCGGGTCTTCGTTTACAACACTACCTACAGCAGCAAATAAAGATGAATAAAATAAATAGCCACCCAAAAAGTAAAAAAGAAAGCATCCAATAATTACCGGCCAATTGGCAGTACTCATGGTGTGTTGAAATTTATATATTTTTTGCGCTGCATCTCCAGCTTGCACCATAGAACCACCTGGCATTTGGCCATTGTATTGTTGCAATGTGCTCACTTGTTGCATTACATCCTGAGGAATCAAAAATTGTGCAGCAGTGGTTAAGCCAAGAATTAAAACAATCCACAACAGAAACTGCGTTAAACCTACTCCGCCAATTCCAATTATTTTACCCATCATCAATTGAAAAGGCTTCACACTACTGATCATTACTTCTGCAATACGGTTGGTTTTTTCTTCCATTACACCTCTCATTACCATTGCTCCATAAATAAACATAGTAATATAGATTAGCATTCCACTACCAAAACCAATTCCATAAGAAAGTGCAGCATTGCTTTCTTTAGCAGAATCTACGCCTTCTTCCAAAGATTTTATTTCTGCAAATTTTGATTTGTTTCTGATTGAATCTAAAGAACTTCTATTAATACCCGCATCCTGTAATAACTTATCTTCAATGGCTGCATCAATTCTATCACTGATTTTATCTTCAGTTCCTAAACCAATTCTTTTTTTAGAACGAATTATATAATCCGTTTTTTGGGTTCCTTCAAATTTTGGAATTAGAATGATATCAGTATAGCCTTTTTTGATATAATTGCTTGTATCAACACCTTCAGGAAATTCAAAATGTATATCTTTTGCGTCTTGCAGGTTACCCTTAAAAAAACCATTGCCA
>REAV01000079.1 GCA_004294465.1 Sphingobacteriia bacterium
GATATTGCATACGGATACTTGTACTTAGCTTCCGATGAAGCATCGTTTGTAAATGGAATTTGTTTAACCATTGATGGAGGCTCCGCCCGCTAAATAAAAACGCTTATCTCATATCTTTTAACTCATAACTCATATCTTTTTTATGGCTCGTTACACCAACATGGATTTTCTACGCTTTTTATTATTTGAAGTACATCCTATCAAAGATTTATTTCAATATGAAAGATTTGCTCATTTAGATGAAGAACAAGCTTGGATGATGATTGAATCTGCAAAATTATTAGCAGACCAAGAAATGGCTCCTTTCTTTAAAGATATGGATGAAAACCCCGTAAAATATGATGGTAAAGGAAATGTATTAACTCATCCATGTCTGAAAAGAATAATTACTGAATCTGCATCTCAAGGATGGATTGGTGCCAGTGCTAATTTCGAAAATGGTGGTATGCAATTGCCTGAAATGATTTTCAGCACTGCCCATCATATTTTTCAAGCAGCCAATAATGGTGTGGAAGGGTATTTAGGCTTATCTGCCGGTGCAGCAGGATTGATTACCAGCTTTGGAAATATAGAGCAAATTGGAACTTATGTGCCTAAAATTTTTGCTGGAGAATGGCAAGGCACAATGGCGTTAACAGAACCTCAGGCAGGAAGTTCACTTTCTGATATTACAACAAGTGCAAAACCTTTAAATGCAGAAAAATATTTAATCAATGGCCAAAAAATATTTATCTCAGGTGGGCAACACGAAGCTTGTTCAAATTTCATTCATTTAACATTAGCAAGAATTGAAGGAGCACCATTAGGCGTGAAAGGCATTTCGCTTTTTATAGTTCCTAAATTTAGGGTTAAAGAAAATGGAGACTTAGAATACAATGATGTGTATTGTGCCGGTGATTTTCAAAAAATGGGACAGAAAGGTTATGCAACAACACATTTATCATTTGGTGACAATAACGATTGTATAGGCTATTTAGTAGGCGAGCCTCATAAAGGATTATCCTACATGTTTCAAATGATGAATGGGGCAAGAATTAGTGTAGGCATGTGTGCAGCATCAGTTGCAATGGCAGCTTACCAGGCTTCTTTACAATATTGTTTAGAAAGACCACAAGGCAGAATTGCAGGTGAAAAAGACCCTTCAAAAGAACCAACATTAATCATTAATCATGCCGATGTACAAAGAATGCTTTTTACTCAAAAAGCAATTGCAGAGGGGGCGCTTTCATTGGGGCTTGAGTGCAATAAATTATACGATCTAACACATGTTGTAACTGGAGATGAAAAACATAATTACTGGCTTTTGTTGGAAATTTTAACACCCATCGTAAAAACATATTCATCAGAACATGGAAGCAGATCAGCTGCACTAGCTATTCAAACATTGGGTGGTTACGGATTTACAACTGACTTCCCAGTTCAACAACATTATAGAGATTTAAAAATAATGTCGTTGTATGAAGGCACAACAGGTATTCAGGCAATTGATTTATTAGGAAGAAAAGTCACTATGGAAAAAGGGAATGCTTTGCACATTCTAGCTGCTACTATTCAAAAAACAATTACCGAAGCTTCTCAAGATCCAGTATTAAAAGAATTAGCTGAGCAGCTAGCAAATGACATGAAGACCATTGAAAAGGTTTTAACTAAATTATACGGCTACTCAGTACAGGGCAAAATAGAGCAATATTTATCGGATGCTACAGTTTTCTTAGAAATGATGAGCTTTATTGTGATAGGATGGCAGTGGTTAAAAATGAGCATATCTGCCAGAAAAAAATTATCTGCCCCAGGCCTTTCTGTATCTGAAAAGCAATTTTACCAAGGAAAGATTCAAACTTCGGAATTTTATTGCAAATACGAATTGCCCCATGTTTCCGCTTTTGCAAACACATTGTTGAATGAAAAAGAATTGACCAATATCAAGGACTTTCCCATTTTTGATTAAAATAGAGGACTAAAGGCAGATCGAATTATTTATCTTTACCAATTAATCGAATTGTATGCTAAAAGTAGGCGTTTTTGGAGTGGGTCATTTAGGGAAATTCCACCTTAATAATTGGAAGGAAATAGAGGGTATAAAACTGGTAGGGTTTTTCGACCCTAATAATGATAATGCGAAAGAAGTTGTTGAGAAATATGACTTGAAAAGATTCATGGATGAAGAAAAGTTGATTGACGCATGTGACATCATCGATGTAATTACACCAACCAATCAACATTTTGATATCTGTATGCAAGCCATCCGAAAAGGCAAACATGTATTTGTTGAAAAACCAATCACCCATACTATTCAAGAAGGCAGAGACCTAATGAATATGGTTAGAGAAGCCAATGTTAAATTACAAGTGGGTCATGTAGAAAGATTTAATCCTGCTTATTTGGCAATTAAAGACATGAGTTTAAACCCAATGTTTATTGAAGTTCATAGACTTGCACAATTTAACCCTAGAGGAACAGAAGTAAGTGTTATCCTAGATTTAATGATACATGACATTGATATTATTTTAAGTTTAGTGAAAAGCGATGTAAAAAGTATTGCGGCAAGTGGAGTTGCGGTGATGACTGAAACTCCTGATATTGCCAACGTTCGTATTGAGTTTAATAATGGTTGCGTGGCTAATTTAACGAGCAGCAGAATAAGCATGAAAAAAATGCGCAAGATGAGGTTGTTTCAAAAAGACGCATATATAGGTATTGACTTTTTAGAAAAGAAAACCGAAATCATTAAACTAAAACAACCAGAGGATGAAAATGTTTTTTCTTTTGATATTGAAACATCAAATGGCAAAAAGTCAATAGCAATTGCAACTCCACAAATAGCCCCATTAAATGCAATTAAGTTAGAATTGACATCATTTATCGACTCTATCATTAATAATAAACCTACAGTTGTTAGCGAAATTGATGGATTTCTTGCAATGGAGGTTGCACATCAAATTTTGGATAAGATTAGCAGCACCAGCATTCTTGTTAATTCTTAATTGGATGTTGCCGAAAAAGAAAAATATCTTATTTTATATAATCAATGATTATTTTTTTTCTGCAATCGCTGTATTTTTATTTAATTGGTATTTCGATTTCCAAATCATTACTATCCATTCTATAATCAGTGTGCCTGCATTTTGGCTACTCCTCTATTTTTTTGCCGGCACTTATAATGGTTCTCTATTTGATAAATCTAGATTAAGTGAATTGACCAACACTTTTCTATTTACCCTTTTTGGGTGCTTAATATTGAATTTTTTTCCAAACATTAGCTGCATACAATCTGTCAGTCAGTTTTTCTCTATTTTAATTATTCAATTTATCAGCATTTTTTCAGGGCGATTGGTAATATTGTTTTATACCAAAAGATCTATCACTAAAGGGGCTGTGTATTTCAATACTTTAATAATTGGCAATAATGCTAAGTCAATCAATTTATTGGAGGTTCTTAAAAAGAATTATAGGTATTTGGGATTCAAGCCAATTGGATTTATCCCAATCCAACCAACTGAATATAAAAATGGATTATCAAAGTGGATTCCATTACTTGGTTCGATCAATGAAGTCATAACTACAATTGATAAGAATGATATTCAAGTAGTCATTTTATCGATAGATAAGAGTGAAAAAGCTTTGATTGAAAGTTTAATAATTCAGTTAACAGAAAAAGAAGTAACTATAAAAATTGTTCCAGATACATTGGATATCCTTGCAGGATCCATAAAAACAAGTAATATACTTGGTGCTATTTTACAAGACATACAAACCTCTGCACTCTCACCAAAAGAAGCTCATTTTAAAAGGTTACTCGATTTTGTTTTTTCCTTTTTTGGAATTATTATATTGAGTCCCATCTTATTAATCGTATATCTTAAAACATTACTGAGCTCAAAGGGCGGGGCATTTTATATGCAAGAAAGGATTGGATATAAGGGAAAGCCATTTACCATATTTAAGTTTAGAAGCATGTTTGTGAATGCAGAAAAAGATGGCCCGGCATTGTCAAGTGACAACGACAGCAGGATCACATCCTGGGGTAAAACCATGCGAAAATGGCGACTAGATGAGCTTCCACAGCTATGGAACATATTAATCGGAGACATGAGCTTAGTAGGGCCAAGACCCGAAAGGCAAGTATACATTGAATTATTAGTAAAACATTCTCCTTATTATCGGTACCTTTTAAAAGCAAAACCCGGATTGACCTCTTGGGGAATGGTTCAATTTGGCTATGCATCAACCATAGAAGAAATGATTGAACGGATGCAATATGATTTAATGTATATAGAAAATGCATCATTGCTATTAGACTTTAAAATAATGATGCATACATTAAGAATTATATTATCCGGGAAGGGAAAATGATAACCATTGAAAAAAAACAGCATTCATATAATTCCTTCAGCTGAAATAGATTCTACTAAATGGAATGAAAAGATTGCTATAGAAAAGAATGGCTTAATTTATTCAACAACCACCTATTTAAATACCCTCACCGATTATTGGTGTGGCATTGTTGTGAATGACTATGAAGTAATAGCTGCGGTTCCGTTTCGAAAAAAAGGATTCATCCACTATTGCTATACCCCCAATTTTATTCAACAACTTGGATTAATTGGACCATATAATCAAGAAACAGCAAAAGAAATTATTGGCATAATTAAGAAAAAATTTCACTATGGTAGCTTACAATTTAATTTTTCAAACAATCCATCATTGTTTTTTGAAACATATGTCAATAAAAAAAATTTTATTGTTCAGTTAAATCAACCATTTGAAGCGATCGCAATGGGATTTAGAAAAGACTTAAAAGTAAATCTTGAAAAAAGCAAATACCAACTTTTTGATTATATAAAATCAATCGATTGTAAAACCGCAATTGAAATATATAAAAGTCAAAATGGCGCCAAAATGAAGAACATTAATACTAGGGATTTTCAAAAGCTCATGCAGTATTGCAATAAAGATGCCCAGAAAAAAGAAGATTGTTTTACGAGGGCTATTGTTAATGCCGACGATGAAATTTTGGCCATCGCATTATTGCTTAAAGATGAAAAGCGTTTGTACAATATTGCCAATACTGTTACATCAAAAGGCAGAGCATTATTCGCCAATCATTTATTAATAAATAACATTATCGAGGAATTCTCCAGGCAAGAATTACTATTTGATTTTGAAGGCTCAACGATTCTAGGCATCGCGGCATTTTATTCAGCATTTGGGGCAACACAAGAAACATATTTCACCCATCATTACAACAATTTGCCTTTCCCCTTATCAATGATCCGCTAGTTCCGTTCTTCTAAAATCTTTTGGGCAATAAACATATCCATTGGTCTGGTGATTTTTATATTCTGATAATCACCTTCAATCAAATGAACAACATTTCCCATTGCTTCAACAACGGTAGCTTCATCAGTAAAACTATCTTGATAAACTTGTTGAAAAGCTGGTAAAATCAAATCGCTTTTAAAAGTTTGTGGAGTTTGAACAAGTCTCAGTTTTGACCGGTCAAAAGGCATATTTCCATCCTCCATTTCTATTCTAACACTATCGGTTGATGCTACTGCAGGTATAGCAGAACCTTTTTGAATGGCTTGTTCGAAACACCGATTAATTAAATCGGGTTGAATTAAACACCTCACCGCATCATGAACAAAAACGATGGAGGGTTCTTTAACATGATCCAATCCATTTTTTACTGAATGAAATCTAGTTTCGCCGCCGGAAGTAATGGTCACTTTATCAGCGATTTTCATTTCATTGATTAACTCAGTTGCAGAATCGATAAAATCTGCAGGAACAACTAAAATAAATGTAAAATGCTGATCGGCTTTTAAAAAAGCGGTTAATGTATGCCACAATACTGGCTTATGGTTCAACAATAGAAACTGTTTGGGAATTTCCGTACCCATTCTATTCCCCTTACCACCTGCTGTAATTAATGCAATCTTTTTCATCATAGTTTAACTATAAATGGCAACCGTATTGACTCCGCGATTACTCCTTACTCCACGATACATTCCAGCACTATTGAAAATCATAGCAGCATTTCCATGAGCATCAACTCCAATCATTCCCCCCTCCCCATTCATTTCCACCAGCTTTACTTTAACTACTTGATGCATTGCTTCTTCTAAACTATACCCTTTGTATTCCATCAAGCAACTTACATCGTATGCTGCAACACTTTGAATGAAAATTTCTCCGTGGCCAGTGCAACTGATTCCACAAGTTTTGTTATTGGCATAAGTACCTGCTCCAATAATTGGGCTGTCGCCGATTCTACCATACTTTTTATTAGTCATACCTCCAGTAGAAGTAGCTGCTGCAATATTTCCGTTCATATCACAAGCAACAGCACCAACAGTTCCAAATTTTTTATCGCGCATTAATTCCTCCAATTGATGATTGGTATGGTCCAATGAATAATTATCAGAGTCGCGTATAGCTTTCCACTGATCATATCTAAACTGAGAGAAAAAATATTCATCAGGTTCTAATTTTACTCCCTGCTTGATTGCAAAATCATTCGCTCCTTTGCCACTCAAAAAAACATGGTTGCTATTGTGCATTACTTCCGCAGCCAATTCAATTGGATTTCTTACACTTCTAACACCCGCAACTGCTCCAGCTGAAAGAGTAGAACCGTCCATAATGGCCGCATCCATCTCTTGAACACCTTTTTTAGTGAAAACGGAGCCTCTACCTGCATTGAATAACACATTGTCTTCTAAAACAACCAATGCCGCTTTAACTGCATTTACCGCTGTACCTCCTTGCTCAAGAACAGCATAACTAATATCCAATGCTTGCTGTAGGCCTTCAGAATAAGCTTGCTCCAATTCGGGTGTCATGTCTTCTTTTAAGATAGTACCAGCCCCTCCATGTATTGCGATAGTAAAATTGCTCATTGAAAAAATTTTAGACTACGAAAGTAAAAATTTTATGTCCGAAAAAATTCGAATATAAAAGCCATTTCATTAGAAAGGTTTGAATTGAAATGTCAAAAGGTTCGAAAGCATTCATTACACTTTATGCGACAACAATAATTTGCACTCAGCCAATAGTTTTTGCTTGTTTATAGCTGCTGTGCCAACTTCTTCGCAAACCAAACCGCCGGCAATATTGGCCATTTCCGCAGCCAATAACATATTACCAGTGCTTGCATATACCAAAGAAGCTACTGCAATAACTGTATCGCCAGCGCCACTAACATCTGCAATATTTCGAATATGGGTTGGAATAATCGCCATTTCATCACCAGTCTGATAATAGACGCCTTTTTCAGATAAAGTAATAAATGAAATAAGGTGGTTTAACTCTTTTCTCAACGCATTGTGAATGGCGTTCAAACTTTCGCCATTTACTTGATCAATTAAAATATGAAGCCCTTCTTTTACTTCTTTTAAATTAGGCTTAAATAATGTGACATTTTTATAAGCAAGAAAATTATTCCTCTTAGGATCAACTGCAGTAATTATTCTCTTTTCCAAACAAATTGCAGTAACAGCTTCAATTACTTTTTTAGTAAGTACCCCTTTATTGTAATCCTCAAAAATCAATACTTGAGGATTCTTGGCATCAATATAATTTAATATTGAACTGATTAGTTGGTCTTCTAACTCATTATCAATATCCGAAGTTATCTCCGCATCTAATCGCATCATTTGTTGATTACGACTCATTACACGCATTTTGTTGGTGGTTAAACGTTTTGGAGATGATATTATACTGTCAACATCAATTCTATGTGCTTTCAACATAGAAAGCAATTGATCTCCATCTGCATCTTTACCAATTACTGAGATAATAGCAGTTGATGCTCCAAGGGAAGCTGTATTTAAAGCAACATTAGCAGCTCCACCAACACGTAATTCTTTTTTATTTAATGCAACAATTGGAACAGGTGCTTCAGGAGAAATTCTATCTACCTGACCCCACCAATAAGTGTCTAACATAACATCGCCTACAATCAATACTGTTGATTTACTGAAGTCGGCAAATAATTGATCAAAATTCATTCACTTATTTTTTTGAATTACGAACGGCAATAAAATAGAGTGGTATACCAATTAAAGTAATGATAAGTCCAGGCCATGTAAATTCTGGTTTATAGACTATCAATAAAATACAAAAACTAATTCCCATAAGAATATAAATAATTGGAAGAACAGGATAACCAATGGCCTTATATGGCCTCTCCGCATTGGGCATTTTTTTTCTCAATATAAAAATTCCAATAATTGTCAACACATAAAAAATCACAACAATAAATGAAACCATATCAAGCAGATCACCATATTTACCACTCAAGCAAAGCAAAGAAGCTACTACACATTGTGCCCATAAAGCCCATCCCGGAACTCCATTATTATTTAACACGCCTGCTTTTTTGAAAAACAATCCGTCTTGCGCCATGGTATAATAAACCCGGGCACCGGCAAGAATCAATCCATTATTGCATCCAAAAGTTGATATCATAATCATTGCAGCAATAACATATGTACCTATTTCTCCGAAAATTACATTGGATGCTGCAACAGCTACCCTATCAGATTTTGCAAATGCTATTTCATTTAATGGTAGAACTCCAAGATACATGAAGTTAGCTGACACATAAATGATTGTTACAATCAATGTTCCAAGAAATAAACTTAATCCTATATTCTTTTGAGGATTTTTTATTTCGCCCGCAATAAAAGTTACATTATTCCAAGCATCACTACTAAAAATAGAACCTACCATTGAAGCTGCAATTGCACCAACTGCAGCAGCACCTAATAATGGCATGATGATAGTTGCATCAAAATTGAGATTGGAAGCTGCAGTGTTGGATAGTTTTTGCATTTGCCATGCATTGGACCAGTTGGCATTCCATACTTCCGATTTCAACATGATAAATCCAAAAACGATCAAGCCAAATAATGACACTAGTTTAGTAACAGTAAAAGTTGTTTGAATAAGTTTACCACCTTTTACACCTTTGGTATTGATGAATGTTAAAAGAATAACCAATAGTATAGAAACTATCTGAGCGTAATAAATATGTAAGCTGCCTATACTAAAAAGAATATTAGTTTCAGCTAATTCTAATGATGGAAAAAAATAACCTGCGAATTTACAAAATGCAACACCCACAGCGGCTATAGTTCCTGTTTGAATAACAGCAAAAAAACTCCAGCCATATAAAAAACCAATGAGCGGATTGTATGATTCTTTGAGATAAACATACTGGCCTCCAGCTTTGGGAAACATAGCACTTAATTCGCCATAACTCAAAGCAGCACTCAAAGTCATAAAACCAGTGATTAACCAAACAACAATTAACCATCCGGCACTTCCTACATTTCGGGTAATGTCTGCACTAACAATAAAAATACCTGACCCAATCATACTCCCAGCAACAATCATAGTTGCATCAAAAAGGCCGAGTGAGGGTTTAAATGAATGCGTTTTTTCCATAAAAAATTCCCGCTCTTTTGGGAGCGGGAATGAAGATAATAAATATGATTGATGAATTATTGCTTCTTAGGATACAACTTATTCAATCCTTTTGTCAAATCTTCGGTGATATTATAGGTGCTGTCTTTTAAATACATAAATTCAGGTGCACTCGAAAATATGTAAGCATAGCCTTTGTCTTTATTATACTCTTTTAAAAAATCTTCAATTTTCTTCTTTACATCCTGCAATTTTTTGAAACTTTCGTCTTGCATTTCCTGAGCCATCATTTGCTCTTTACCCTGGTATGTTTTTTCCATTTGAACCAACTCCTGCTGCCTATTGGCTAATTCTGCTTGAGAAAGGCTCTGGGCAGACCTTTGAAGATCCTGGTATTTATTAGTGAAAATGGTTTTTAATTCATTTAACTGCCTGCTATTGGCTTGATCTTTAACTTGTAAAGCTGATCTGATTTCTTTAAAATATTCAAAATTATTTTGAATAGAATCAGATTCAAAATAAGCAATTTTGAAATTACCAGCATTAGCTGCTTTTGAACCTCCTTCAACAGCATTAGCCGATTTCTTTGGAGAGAACTGAAGATAAAACAATACTGCAACTGCCAAAGCGAGTACAATATTCATTCCAACTGCAACATTTTTCATTATACTATTTTTATGAATGGTTATTTAGTAAAAAAGTAGGAAGCTAAGCTTCCTACTTTTAATATTGATTTAACTAGATCAACTACTCTTCATCATCAAAGCTCATTGCTTCTTTGGTAGTAGCCAATACTTCATATTCTTCTTTACTTCCTACGATCATGTTCTCAAATTCTTTTTGACCAGAACCTGCAGGAATTAAATGTCCGGTAATTACATTTTCTTTCAAACCTAACATTGCATCTGTCTTACCCTGAATTGCAGCTTGACTCAATACTTTGGTTGTTTCTTGGAATGAAGCAGCTGAAATCCAGCTTTGTACACCCAATGAAGCTTTTGTAATACCTAATAAAACTGGAGTTGCTGTAGCTGGTTTTGCATCTCTAACTTCAACCAATTGTTTATCACTTCTACGTAGGATAGAATTTTCTTCTCTCAAATCACGTAAAGTAATAATCATACCTGGCTTCATCTTAGCACTTTCACCACCATTGGTAACTACTTTCTTATCATAGATTCTGTCGTTCTCTTCAATAAAGTCGAAGCGATCTTCTAAATCTTCTTCTAAGAATTTAGTATCTCCTGCATCTACTATCTCCACTTTCTTCATCATTTGGCGAACGATTACTTCAACGTGCTTATCATTGATTCGCACACCTTGTAATCTATACACTTCCTGAATCTCATTCACCACATATTCTTGAACTGCGAATGGTCCTTTGATAGTTAAGATATCTGCAGGTGCAATCTGACCATCAGACATTGGAGTTCCCGCTTTTACAAAATCTCCATCCTGAACAAGAATCTGACGAGTTAGAGGTACCAAATATTTCTTAATCAAACCGTCGCGTGATTCAACAATAATCTCGCGATTACCTCTTTTCACGTTACCGAAGGATACAACACCATCAATTTCGCAAACAATCGCAGGGTTACCTGGATTACGTGCTTCAAAAAGTTCAGTTACACGTGGAAGACCTCCAGTGATATCTCTCAACTTACCTAGCACACGAGGAATTTTTACCAATACCTGGCCTGCTTTAACATCATCACCTTCTTCAACTCCAATATGTGATCCTACTGGTAAGTTATATTGCTTGATGTCTTTTCCTTCAACAATAATTGTTGGGATTTTGGTTTTATCTTTTGTTTCGATAACAACTTTTTCGCGGTGACCAGTTTGTTCATCGGCCTCATCACGGTAAGTAATACCATCCAAAATATTTTCGAACTTAATGGTACCATTGGTTTCAGCAACAATTACGTTGTTGAATGGATCCCATGTACAAATAACATCTCCTTTTTTAACTTGAGCACCATCTTTTACATTCAATGTTGCACCATATGGTACGTTATTGGTAATCATCAATCGGTCGTTCTTCACGTCCATGATTCTTACTTCACCTGTACGACCAATAACCAGTTTGGTTTTTGCGCCTTCATTATTCAATGCATCAACAGTTCTCAAACCATCAAACTGAATAGTACCATCAAATTTAGCATTCAATGTAGATTCAATATTTGAAGAGCCTGCAACACCACCCACGTGGAATGTACGCAATGTCAACTGAGTACCAGGCTCACCAATTGATTGAGCTGCGATGATACCTACAGCATCACCTCTTTGAGCAAGATATCCAGTAGCTAAGTTTTTACCATAACATTTCACACAAACACCACGCTTACTTTCGCAAGTAAGTACAGAACGAATTTCAACTGTTTCGATACCAACTTCTTCAATATATTTAGCAATATCAGAAGAGATCTCTTCTCCAGCTACAATAATCAATTCTTCAGTGATCGGATGATAAACATTATGCAATGAAGTTCTTCCTTCAATTCTATCTGCTAATGGTTCAATAACGTCTTCATTGTCTTTTAATGCAGTAGTTGCATTACCACGAAGGGTTCCGCAATCTTCTTCAGAAATTACAACGTCTTGAGATACATCCACCAAACGACGAGTTAAGTAACCGGCATCAGCTGTTTTCAAGGCTGTATCGGCCAAACCTTTACGAGCACCGTGGGTAGAGATAAAGTAATCCAATACATTCAGTCCACCTTTAAAGTTAGACAAGATCGGATTTTCAATTACTTCAGATCCAGAGCTACCACTCTTACGAGGTTTAGCCATCAATCCACGAATTCCTACCAACTGTTTTACCTGAGTTTTACTACCACGGGCACCAGAATCCAACATCATGAATACAGAGTTGAAACCTTGTTTGTCGATAGTCATTTCACGAATCAATGATTCAGTGATTTTCATATCCACTCGACCCCATATATCAATAACTTGGTTATAACGCTCGTTATTGGTAATTAATCCCATATTATAGTTTTCCCAAACTTCTTCTACCTCTACTTTAGCACTATCCAATAATTGATTCCTGATTTCAGGAACAATCAAATCGTTAACACTAAATGATAAACCACCACGGAATGCCATACGGAATCCAAGTGTTTTAATCTCATCCAGGAATTTAGCCGTTTTAGGAACATCAGTGATTTTAATAATATCTCCGATGATTTCTCTCAAACTTTTCTTAGTAAGCAATGCATTTACAAAACCTACTTCTGCTGGAACGTGTTGATTAAACAATACTCTACCAACAGTAGTTTCAATTAACTTCTTAGATAAAACACCTTTCTCACGAACGGTTGTTTTTACTTTGATATTGGCATGCAAATCAACAACACCTTCATTGTATGCAATGATTACTTCATCCATACTATAGAAAGACATACCCTGACCCTTGATGGTTTCAGTTTCGTTGGTCTTCTTTCCTTTAGTAATATAATACAATCCCAATACCATGTCCTGAGAAGGAAGGGTGATAGGAGTACCATTTTGTGGATTCAAAATATTGTGAGAAGAAAGCATCAATAGTTGAGCTTCTAATACAGCAGCATTGCTCAACGGTACGTGTACCGCCATTTGGTCACCATCAAAATCCGCATTGAATGAAGATGTTACCAAAGGGTGTAATTGTATCGCTTTACCTTCTACTAATTTAGGTTGGAAAGCCTGAATAGATAAACGGTGCAATGTTGGGGCACGGTTTAATAATACCGGGTGACCCTTTAAAATATTCTCCAAAATATCCCAAATAACAGCTTCTTTACGATCTACTAATTTCTTAGCCGACTTCACTGTTTTTACAATACCTCTTTCAATTAATTTTCTAATAACAAATGGCTTAAACAATTCAGCAGCCATATCTTTAGGCAATCCACACTCATGAATTTTCAACTCAGGTCCTACAACAATTACAGAACGACCAGAATAATCCACACGCTTACCTAATAAGTTCTGACGGAAACGACCTTGCTTACCTTTCAATACATCAGATAAAGATTTTAACGCTCTTCCACCTTCTGCTTTTACAGCATTAGATTTACGAGAGTTATCAAATAAGCTGTCGATCGCTTCTTGTAACATCCTTTTCTCATTACGCAAGATTACTTCTGGCGCTTTGATTTCTAACAAACGCTTTAAACGGTTGTTACGAATAATTACACGACGATATAAATCATTCAAATCAGAAGAGGCAAAACGGCCACCATCCAATGGAACCAATGGACGTAATTCTGGAGGAATAACTGGAATGTATTGCATTACCATCCACTCAGGCTGGTTGGTAATTCTTGTGCTTGCATCACGGAAAGATTCTACTACGCTCAAACGCTTTAAAGCATCTGCTTTACGTTGTTGAGAAGTTTCAGTTGCTGCTGCATTACGCAAAGAAAAACTCAATTCATCTAAGTCAATTCTTTCCAACAACCCATGAACCGCTTCAGCACCCATTTTGGCGATGAATTTATTCGGATCTTCATCAGATAGATGTTGATTGTCTTTTGGAATATTGTCTAAAATATCTAAGTATTCTTCTTCGGTTAACAAATCACCCATTCCTAGGTTTTCTTTGATACCGCCTTGCAAAACAACATAACGCTCATAGTAAATGATCGTTTCCAATTTCTTGGAACTCATACCTAAGAGATAACCAATTTTATTAGGTAAGCTCTTGAAGTACCAGATGTGAACAACAGGAACTACTAATTTGATATGTCCCATGCGCTCACGACGAACTTTCTTTTCAGTCACTTCAACACCGCAACGGTCACATACAATTCCTTTATATCGGATACGCTTATACTTTCCACAAGCACACTCATAATCCTTTACTGGTCCAAAAATTCTTTCGCAGAACAAGCCATCACGTTCAGGCTTGTAGGTACGATAGTTAATGGTTTCAGGTTTTAATACTTCACCAAAACTTCTTTCTAAAATACTATCTGGCGACGCCAAACTAATAGTGATTTGCGAAAAAGTAGGTCTTTGTTTGTTTTCTCTTTTGATTGCCATATCGATGTTGAGAATTTGAATTGATTTATTAATCGAACTTAAGATCAAGTCCTAAGCCTCTTAGTTCATGTACCAATACGTTGAATGATTCAGGTACTCCTGCTTTTGGAATATTATCACCTTTAACGATTGCCTCATAGGTTTTTGCACGACCGATGATATCATCCGATTTAAGGGTTAATAATTCTTGCAAGATATTTGCTGCACCATACGCTTCCAATGCCCACACTTCCATCTCACCGAAACGCTGACCACCAAACTGAGCTTTACCTCCCAACGGTTGTTGAGTAATTAAGCTGTACGGTCCGATTGAACGGGCGTGCATCTTATCATCAACCATGTGGTGTAACTTGATCATATAGATAACACCTACTGTTGCTTTCTGGTGGAAACGTTCTCCTGTTTCTCCATCATATAAGTATGTGTGACCATTTCTTGGAATACCAGCATCCTTACAATATTGTTCGATCTGATCGGTAGAAGCACCATCAAAGATTGGAGTTGCAAAACGTAATCCTAATCGTTTACCAGTCCATCCTAAAATGGTTTCGTAAATCTGACCAAGGTTCATACGAGAAGGTACACCCAATGGATTCAATACAATGTCTACCGGAGTACCATCTTCCATAAATGGCATGTCTTCTGCACGAACAATTTTTGCAACAATACCTTTGTTACCATGGCGTCCTGCCATCTTATCTCCTACTTTCAACTTACGCTTAACAGCTAAGTATACTTTTGCTAATTTCAATACACCTGCAGGCAATTCATCACCAATAGAGATATTGAATTTTTCACGCTTGTATCTACCTAACTCTTCGTTAAACTTAATGCTGTAGTTGTGTAACAAAGTGTTGATCTGGTCATCAGTTTTTGCATCACCAGTCCAACCCAATGGATTAACATTCTGGTAATCGATTGTTGCTAAATTCTTTTGATTGAATTTGGCACCCTTACCAATTAACATTTCTCCAAAGTTGTTACTTACACCAGTAGAAGCTTTGTCTTTCAATAGCGTCTGAAGCTTATCCAGCAACAATTCTTTGATAGACTCTACATTTTGCTGATGCACTTTTTCCACTTTTTCTAACAAAGCTTTTTCACGGATTTTTCCGTTCTTATCTTTCTTAGCGCGTTGGAATAATTTTTTATCGATTACAACACCTTCAGTTCCGTTAGGAGCTTTCAAAGAAGCATCTTTTGCATCACCTGCTTTGTCTCCAAAGATGGCACGCAATAATTTTTCTTCTGGAGTTGGATCAGATTCTCCTTTTGGAGTAATCTTTCCGATTAAGATATCACCTTCTTTGATAGTTGCACCAATTCTGATGATTCCGTTTTCGTCCAAATCTTTTGTAGCTTCTTCTGAAACGTTTGGTATATCTGGAGTTAATTCTTCTTCACCTAATTTGGTGTCGCGAACTTCCAATTCATATTCATCAATGTGTACAGAAGTAAATAAATCTTCACGTACCACTTTTTCGCTGATTACGATAGCATCTTCAAAGTTGTATCCTTTCCAAGGCATGAATGCAACTTGTAGGTTACGACCTAATGCTAGTTCACCATCTTTTGTAGCATATCCTTCAGTTAAGAAATCACCTTTCTTCACTTTCTGGCCCTTCTTTACAGCAGGGTTAAGATTGATACAGGTTGCCTGGTTTGTTTTGATGAATTTAGTAAGCTTGTACACTTGTAAATCATCATTGAAACTTACCAAACGATCTAGGTCATTTCTATCGTAACGAACATGTATTTCATTAGCATCAACAAATTCAACAATACCATTACCATCTGCATGAATTTGAATACGTGCATCACGTGCAGCTTTTCCTTCCAATCCTGTACCAACAATTGGTACTTCAGGAACGATTAACGGAACAGCCTGACGTTGCATGTTAGATCCCATCAAAGCACGGTTGGCATCATCATGTTCTAAGAATGGAATTAGAGAAGCACTCAATCCAACAATCTGGTTAGGAGCAACGTCCATGTATTCCACTTCTTCTTTATCTAAGATTGGGAAATCGCCAGTCTGACGAGATACCACTTTATCTTCTGCAAATTGTCCTTTATCATTCAACGGAGAATTACTCTGGGCAATTTTAGCTGAATCTTCTTCTTCTGCACTCAAGAAAGTCAATTCTTTCATGTCTACTTTACCATCAATTACTTTACGGTATGGAGTTTCAATGAAACCCATATCATTGATCGCAGCGTGAACACAAAGTGTAGAGATCAAACCAATGTTTGGTCCTTCCGGAGTTTCAATAGTACATAAACGACCGTAGTGAGAATAGTGTACGTCACGTACTTCAAATCCTGCACGCTCTCTACTCAAACCTCCTGGTCCTAATGCGGAGATACGACGCTTATGCGTGATCTCACTTAAAGGATTGGTTTGGTCTAAGAATTGAGACAATTGAGATGTACCAAAGAATGAATTGATCACAGAACTCAAGGTTCTTGCATTGATCAGATCAACTGGAGTAAATACTTCATTGTCACGAACGTTCATACGCTCTCTGATGGTACGGGCCATACGAGCCAAACCAACACCGAACTGAGCATATAATTGCTCACCTACGGTACGCACACGACGATTGCTCAAATGATCAATATCATCAATCTCTGCTTTTGCATTGGTTAAACGCACCAAGTATTTGATGATTTCAATGATATCCTGTTTGGTCAATACCTTTTTGGTTAAAGGATATTCAAGACCTAGTTTTCTGTTGATCTTATAACGACCAACTTCTCCTAAATCATAACGCTTATCACTGAAGAATAATTTATCAATAATACCACGAGCAGTTTCATTATCTGGGGCATCAGCTCCACGCAATTGGCGATAGATATGCTGAACCGCTTCTAGTTCACTGTTTGAAGTATCTTTATTTAATGTATTGTAGATGATGGCATAATCTCCACCAACGTCTTCTTTTTGAATGAATACGCTCTTCACTTCCATTTCAATAATGGTAGCAATGGCTTCTTCATCTAAAACAGTGTCGCGCTCCATCACAATTTCATTACGCTCAATGCTCACCACTTCACCAGTATCTTCATCCACAAAATCTTCTACCCATGTTCTTAAAACACGAGCAGCCAATTTGCGGCCAACCTGGTTAGCCAATGATTTTTTATCGGCTTTAACTTCATCAGCCATTCCGAATAATTCCAGAATGTCTTTATCAGTTTCAAAACCAATAGAACGCAACAAGGTTGTTACCGGGAATTTCTTCTTACGGTCGATGTAAGCATACATCACATTGTTGATATCAGTAGCAAATTCCATCCATGCTCCTTTGAAAGGAATTACACGGGCAGAATAGATCTTGGTACCATTCGGGTGAACAGACTGACCAAAGAATACACCTGGAGAACGGTGAAGCTGGGATACTACTACCCTCTCAGCACCATTAATCACAAATGTACCACGTGGAGTCATGTAAGGAATATTTCCTAAGAAAACGTCCTGTACGATGGTTTGGAAATCTACGTGCTCTTCATCGTTACAACTTAAACGCAGCTTAGCTTTTAAAGGCACTGCATAAGTTAAACCACGTTCCATACACTCATCAATAGTGTAGCGTGGCGGATCGATGAAATAGTCCAAGAATTCTAGTACAAAGATGTTGCGCGTGTCTGTAATAGGAAAGTTTTCCTTAAACACACGAAACAACCCTTCAACATTACGTTTGTCGGGCGTAGTCTCTAACTGAAAAAACTCTTGAAAAGATTCTAACTGGATGTCGAGTAGGTCAGGGGCATCAGCCAAATGTTTAGTTTTACCGAAGCCGACCCTGTTGTTCAATGTAGTTGTAGACATATTAATGTAAAACCGGTTTTGATACGATAAAATATTGGGGAGAACTGTTTCATTCTCTTAACGTACAATCGGCGCATTCATCATTCAAATGCAATGATAAAAATGTCCACCCGCTAAAAAGCCCAAAATTAAGGATGGCGAAGTTAAGGAATGTATTAGAATCGCAAAAACAAATTTTGCGCCAAACTGCATTTTGGGGATAAATCTTTGCTAAAAAAGCCGATTTAAGCCAAAAAAATGTGAAAATAAAAAAGCCGCCCCGGAAAATCGAGGCGGCTGTATTTTTAGATGCTTACAATTACTTTACTTCAACTTCAGCACCTGCTTCTTTCAACTTAGCAACTAAATCGTCTGCTTCTGCTTTAGAAACACCTTCTTTTACTGCTTTAGGAGCTCCGTCTACTAAATCTTTAGCTTCTTTCAAACCTAAGCCAGTTAATTCTTTAACGATCTTAACTACGCCTAATTTGCTAGCACCTTAACGATTTTAACTACGCCTAATTTGCTAGCACCACCGCTTACCAAGATTACATCGAAAGATGTTTTCTCTTCTACAGCAGCAGCACCACCGCCATCTCCACCTGCACTTACTACTACTGCAGCAGCTGCTGGTTCGATACCGTAATCAGCTTTCAATACATCTGCTAATTCTTGAACTTCTTTTACTGTTAAGCTTACTAATGTTTCAGCTAATACTTTTACGTCTGCCATGTGTTTAAATTTTTTCCGTCTTCATTTTCTTTGATGAATCCGACGGAGGGTTTAAAAAAATTTTGCCATTATTTTCCCTCAGGCCTGGGTTATT
>REAV01000232.1 GCA_004294465.1 Sphingobacteriia bacterium
GTAGGAACTTCAGCTAATTGAAGAAATGCTTGCAATTCATACAATACCTTTTTCTTTTCTAGATCTGTTTTGCCTTCTAATAGCAATAACTTTTTCTTACGAAGTTCAACTTTAAAATAAAGCACATTTTTGATAGAGAGGTCTAGTAATTTTTTCTTGTCTCCCAATTTAGGAACAGTAATAGTGATTGATTCATCAGGGTAATTGATCGGAAAAGGCACTACAATTTCATTGGCCATGCTATTGAACTTTGTTCTAAGATTGCCAATAACAAATTCTAACACTTCTTCCACTGATTCTTCTAATTTTGTTTCAACAGGCACAGTATGTGTTTGAACAATGGTGCCATTTTGAACCATTAAATAATTTACAAAAGCATTGTCATCGTCTTTCTCAATGGAGAAAACATCTAGATTGGTCAAGTGTTTGCTCACAATTACCGATTTTGATTGATAATTCTCTAAGTGCTCAATTTTTTGTTGAATGAATGCAGCTTTTTCAAAATGAAGGGCAGCAGCCTCTTTTTGCATTTCCGATTTAAAATGTTGAATTACCGAACCAAGATTTCCTTTCAAAATATGTTTCACCATTTCTAATCCTTCTTGGTAATCAGTGGCAGATTGCAAGCCTTCGCATGGGCCTTTGCAATTACCCAAATGATATTCCAAACAAACTTTAAATTTTCCTTTTTGAATGTTTTGATCGGTGAGGTTCAGTTTGCAATTTCTTAAAGGAATATATTGTTTTACAAAATCAATTAATTCTCTTACTCTTCCAGAAGAAGTAAATGGGCCAATGTATTCAGAGCCGTCATTGATTTTTTTTCTTGTCAAAAAGATTCTCGAAAAGGGTTCCTTTTTTACTACTATATAAGGATAGGTTTTATCGTCCTTTAAATTGATATTGTATTTGGGTTGGTATTCTTTGATCAATGCATTCTCCAGTAAAAAAGCATCCTGTTCAGAATCTACTATGGTGAATTCAATTTTGTGGATCCGCTGAACCAATTCATGTGTCTTGTATCCAACAAATGTTTTATTGAAATAAGAGCTGACTCTTTTCCTTA
>REAV01000053.1 GCA_004294465.1 Sphingobacteriia bacterium
AGTTCCTCTTTTCATATTATCATGTAACTCAATTACGATGGCTTTGCATTTAGGCAACCAATTTTCATAATTCAATTCAAATACTTCTTTTTCCGATCCTTCGATATCTACTTTTAAAATATCAATACTATTCCAGTTTTGTTCTCTCATGATTGAATCAATAGAAATAGCAGGCAGGGCCCTTGGATTATCTGCTGTTGTTTCGGCAACCATAAATGCATTTTGAACTCCGTCTGTATTGATTATTTCCAAATGAACATCTTTGTTCCATAGGCCTTTGCAATAGGCTTTAATGTTTTGGTAAGGTGTGATGTTTTTTTGCAAAACAGCAAAATTATCACTGCTTGGTTCAATAGCTACAATACTTGCTTGAGGATAACGATGCGAAAAATAAACTGCAGCTAAACCAATATTTGCACCTGCATCCAAAATGGTTGTAGGTTCAAATGGAAAATGAACATTGTATTGATCACGTAAAAAAACCTGATCGAATGTAAAGTAATCTGAAGTATCTTTTCTTAAATGAAAACTGCCCTTATAATTGGAAGCTTGTAATTTACCATATGGTTGAATCTTTACTCGTCCATACAATTTGATTGCATCCAACAAACCAAAAGCTTTTACCATTTTCTTAAACCTTGAAGCCATAACTTAAAATTAAATGATTGATCTATAAAGTTGAAGATACGCATTCGCGGCTTTTTGCCAACTGAATTGCTTTGCATGTAATTGAATAGTATCGCGTCGGTTCTTTAATTCATCTTGCTCCAAAGCATTATTCAAAGTTGTTTGCATTGCTTGCGCAGTGTACTCAGTAAAATAATGGGCTACTGACCCGCCTATTTCTGGCAATGGTCCTACAGAAGAAAGCAATACGGTTTTCCCAAAATGCATTGCTTCGATAACCGGCAACCCAAAACCTTCTGCCAAGGAGGGAAATAAAAAAGCAGTACAATGTTGATAGTACCAATACTTTTCGCTTTCAGCAATTGCACCAGTAAACATCAATTGAGCTGTTACACCTAATCGATTTGCTTCACTTATAATGAATTGCTTGTATTTTTCATCTTGGGTTATTCCAGCAATAATGAGTTGATAATTGGTACCAATTAATAAATGAAGTAATTCATGAAAATTTTTCTTCGGGGCAATTGTACCAATTGTAAATAAGAAAGGAAGCGAAGGAATCATTTTAGGAGGAGTTGCCTGAACAGCATCATCTATTCCACATCCATTGTATATCACTGTAATTTTTTTGTCTCCCATATCTACAAACTGCGCTAATTCTTTTGCAGTAAATGAAGAGATAGTCACCACCGCATTTGCTCTGTCGATCTTAGTTTGCAGATTTTGTTGATATACTTTTTTTCTCTTTGCTGATTTATTTGAATCGTATAAAAAATTCAGGTCATGCACAGTTAATACAATGGGTATTCGCTGATTCTTAGGAAAATATACACTGGTTTGATTGGTGGCATGCCAACAGGAAAATTGCTTTAAAGGAGGCATTACCAGTTTATGTAAACTCGATTGATCTATATATTGAACTGAAGATCCAAAAATTCCATTTAACTGTTTGGGCAAATAAAAAGAGAGGGTCTCAAGGTTGGGATCTGATTCCTTTACCAAAGCCTCTCCCAATCCTTTACAGAAATGATACAAGCCAGTATTGGGATACTTCATCCTTTCAAAATCAAGAATAATATTTTTAGGTGATTGAATCATTAAACAATTTTCACAAACATTTTTAAACAATACAACCATCTACGCAACAAATTTCTTCGCTTAAATGCCAGTATTTGTTGATTGTATTTAAAAAAAGTAACCATCCTCAACCAGTTATTAAAGAAGGAAAAACTTTGATAACTTTTATTCAATAATCGAAACACATTTTTTTGTTCCTCTAAGTCATTCGGGCATTTATCATACATTAATTGCATTCTTTGACGTGCCAATTTAATTTCCTCTTCTGGTGTTTTTTTCTTTCTCACCGGCATTGTGCCATCTGCTGATTTTATTTTTGTTGCACCAAATACATTCTCACTGTGCTGCCGATATAAAACCAATGGTTGATCAATATATTTGAGTCGACTATAAAAAGTTGCCACAAAACCCAACCAATAATCATGAGGAATCATGGTAGGCAAAGGAACCGAATCAGTAACTAATTTTTTAGGAAATAGCATTCCATGCCCTGGAGCCGAATTACCTACAGTATAATTCAAACAATCATCAAAAGAAATTAATTTTTTTACATCGGATAATTTTTTTCCAACACGATTGTCTTCATCGTCAATTAATTCAGAATTACAATATACAATTGCGTTGTCTCCTATTTCACTCATTAAGATTGCTAATTTCTCAGGCAACCAAATATCATCCTGATCACTCGGTGCTATATAATCTCCTTTGGCCAATAACATGCCTTTTTCGAAATTTTTTACATACCCTAAATTTTGTTCATTGATATAAACATGAATATTATTAAAGCGATTTGCATAATCATTTAAAATAGAAACTGTACCATCACTGGAACAATCATCTACCACCACCAATTCAATATTGGAATAGGTTTGAGCTAAAATACTATCCAGCTGTTTGCCAATAAAACGCTCTCCATTATAAGTAGCAATTACAACCGAAATGAGTGGGTTAGTTATAATTGTATCAGCATTATGGTTGGTCATTCAAATATTGTTGAGTAAAACTAAATAAATTAAAATCGGGTGATTGTATTGCCACTCCGATTGCTTTTTTGATAGCCCCTTTATCAATTCCCTTCATTTTATTTCTTTGGATCAATTGATAGACACGATCTGCCATTAACCAATGTTTGCGATCATGATTATTGATAGCCATTTCACTTTCTTTGATTGCCAGACACAAATCATCAATCCCTTCTTTGGTAGATGCAATGGTTTTGAGTACAGGTATTTTTCTTTCTCCATTAAATGCAGGAGCTAACATCATTCGCAGGTTTCTTACAAAACTATCTGCATCAGGCCGATCGCTTTTGTTCACCACAAAAATATCGGCAATCTCCATTAACCCCGCTTTCATGGTTTGTACTTCATCACCTGCCTCCGGCACAACTACCACTATAGTTACATCGGCTAATCCAGCTACTTCAATTTCTGATTGACCTACCCCAACCGTTTCTACTATGATATAATCAAATCCAGCAGCCTGTAATATGGCAGTAATCTCAATAATATGCGGATGCAATCCTCCTAACGAACCTCTGGTTGCCAATGATCTAATATATACATTTGGATGATTGTACCAATCGCTCATGCGAATTCTATCTCCCAATAAAGCACCTAAATTAAAAGGCGAAGAAGGATCTACGCATAGCACTGCAACCTTTTTACCTTCATTGGCCCATTGCCCAATCAACGAATCTACTAAAGTACTTTTCCCCGCACCGGGAGGCCCTGTTATACCAATCACAGGCGTGACTCCCAAAGGAAGCTCTTGTAAAAAAATAGCATGGCCTTCTACCTCATTTTCTACCAATGAAATGGCCCTAGCCAGCGATTTTTGATTGCCTTGAATAATGTCTTTTAATAATTGATCCCACATATACGTTCTGTAAATGTAAATTTATGCCATTGGTATGCCAAAAAGAGCAACAAATATTTTATTGACTGTTAGCATTGTAATGCTTGCAGGACTGCTTTGGAGTAGGGCCCTTCTGTCTATCAGTATGGGTTTGATGCTTTTTTACGCTTTGTATTATTGGAATAAAAACAATATTGGTTCAACAAAAAGCATCTTGAGTCATTTTAAACATCCTTTACTCATTTGGTGTTGCAGCCCTGTACTCTTGCTTTTTTTGGGAATCTATCAAGAAGGATTTACTGCAACAAATCTCCAACTCTTGCTCACATTTTCGGTTTATCCTATTGCCGGATTTGCAGCTATTGTTGCCGAAAAATTTGATTTTACGAAGACCATTTCACAGCCATGGTTTCATGCTGCCCTTATAGCATTATTGTATCCGATAGGTTGGTTTGTATTTCATTCATCCATAGTTATTGAAGAATATGGAACAGGAAAATCCTTGCCTGTTTTTATGGACAATGATCATTTACGTTTTAGTATATTTTTATG
>REAV01000054.1 GCA_004294465.1 Sphingobacteriia bacterium
TATTTCATGAGTATGCACATGAATGGTGGGCCAATAAAGTAACCAATAAAGATTGGGCGCATATGTGGATTCAAGAGGGGATTGGTACTTATGCCGAAGCATTGGCTCATTACGAATTAGGAGGGCAAGATGCTTACAACGAAATTATAGCAAAACATAAAAGAGGTATCAGGTATAAAAAGCCGATGGTGGGTGGAGAGGAATTATCAGAGGATGAAACTTATGCTGGTAACGATATTTACACCAAGGGTTCTTTCTTCATGCACAGCTTGCGTTATGTAATAGGGGATGAAATCTTTTTCTCAACATTGAAAAAATTAGCCACTGATCCTGCTTACACTTATGACAATTTTGTTACCTCAACAGATGTAGAAAAATTGTTTAGTTCAGCTGCCGGATATTCGCTTCAGCCATTTTTTGATTTTTATTTAAGAACTACCAATGTGTTGGATTTTACTGTTAAAGAGTTGGGTTATCAGGAATACCAGATCAAACTCAATAACTATTTTATGGACTTACCAGTAGATATATTTATCAATGGAAAAATTGAAAAAAGAATGATTGGCAAAGAGGGAATCAAAGTAAAATCAACCCTTCCTCCAACTGTAGATCCGATGGGGTATTATTTAAAAAAAGTAATGCTTCAATAATTAGAGCCTTACAATTTCTTTATCCATCCAGTTCAGCCTTTTTTGAATCCAGGTTTGTAAGTAATCTATTTCTTCTTGATGAGTTTTGCCAACAAAATAATTGAAGGGTAATTTTTTGCCCAAAATTTTCCATCTTTCAAAATGCAGATTAATACTGTTATTCATTTGAAGTGTATTGATATGGCTTTGAATGGTTTTGTTGATGTTGGCTTCGCTAAAAATGCTGCTACGAAGAATTGCCCACCTGGATTTTAATTGATTCACAAAATTGGGGTCAGACAATAACTTATTCCACCAAAAATGAATCAACCATGTATCACCGCCATAGTAATTATTAAATTCAAACATCCAGGTACTGCCTTTTGTAAAAGCAGATCGATCGTCATTTCCAAAGCCTAAATTGAAATCCCAGATGGGACCCATGTTGATTTTTCCCATTCTGTCTTTATTCATAAATGTGCTTAATCTATAACCATCTGGATTATAAGCAAATTCATTTAGAATTAAATAATCAATAAAACTTTTAACATCAATATATTTTGGATAACCAGTGAATTGATTAAAATCATTGATCAATAAGCTGTTTTCAAAATCATTCAAATAGTCTTGTAAATACTTTTTTTGGTCAGTTGATATTGCATTGCCCTTAGGATATTCATACATGAAATAAGTTTCCTCGCCTCTCTTTTGGCCATATGGCAAGTAGTTAAGCTTTTTTCCTTTATTATCGTAATTAGATCTAAATCCTAAGAGGCTTGTATATACCGCATCTGCATCCCATCCCGTTAAACTATTATCTCCAGCAGATTTATCTATCTTAAGAATATAGCCTCCGGTAAGTTCCGGGTTATTGTTATCGGTATTGGAAATTTTAGCAATGTTCACCCTATTTTTATCTCGTTTAATTTTTTCCATTAATACATAAAGACCATCATATTTTCCATTGAGATATAACTGCACATATTTTGTTCTTACCGCATACATTCCAATCTGATTCGATAAATCATAAATAAGTGTATTTCTTATTAACGCTTTATCGTTTGCAGGAGCATATAAAATAAAATCCGATTGTTTGGGAAAATCCATAATAGCACTATCGGTACTTTGATTGATTGCATCCCTCAATTCGAAACCATAGGATTTTTGATCGAATAACCTGAATGAAGTAGACCCTCTGTATTCAATTCCAATATTGGATTTAAATACAATTGTATCGCCTATTTGAATTTGTACAATCGCTTGAACTTTTGGCTCATTAACAATGCTGTTTCCTTTAGTATGGATATATACAGTCGGAACTTTATTGCTGAAATTATTTATCGGGTACCAAAAAGCATTTCGTGGAAAACTATCTGTTGAAGAATTGGTTACATTTATCTGTGCTGAAATCTCTTTCTTGTTGCAAGCAATTGTTGCAATAATAATAAATGGAAGTAGAATACAATGTAGCTTTTTCATTAAGGTAAAAATACAAATAATACTATTCTTGGAGCTTAATGCTCAAAGAGTAAATTAATTCAGCTAAAAATCTTTGTGAAAAACTAAAAACCCGCTTTAAAAGAGATGGATAAATTTCTACCTGCACCATTTATACCACTTCCATGAGTTCTATAATCGGTATTAAACAAATTACAAAAAGCCAATTGAACAGCGTTTTTCTTAAATGTAAAACCAGCATAAGAATTTACAATATTCCAACCGGGTGTGCCTCCAATTGGAATGCGATTGTCAGATTTATCTCCTTGTGCCAATCTTGTTTGAGATGCTGCAGATAAATATTCTATTCTAAACTGAAAAGCATTTTTTTGATAAGTTAACAGTATTCTACCATTGATTGGAGGAATCCTACGCATGGGCTCGTTGATGGTTGTGTTTTGGCCATAGGCATAGGCCAGGTTTGTAAATAAATTGAATTTTTTAGAAATCTGCCAGTCTACATCATATTCAAACCCATGTAAAAATGATTCTTGATTGTTCTCTTTTATAAACACATTGAAGCCGTTGATCTGTTGACCTGGCACTTGAGTTCTATTAATTAGGTCTTGCAAATGCATATAAAAATAAGCAATTGAAGATTTTACTTTTCTGGTTTGTATACGAATGCCGATTTCGGTATTGTATGATTTTTCTGGCTTTAAATTATATGCTGGTATCTCATACCTGAAATCTACTAAACCCAATGTGCCCATATCATCAACATTCGGAACACGATAACCTGTACTAAAAGATCCATAAACACTATACTGCTTGGTTAACTTATACAACAAAGAAAAATTACCTACTAAAGAAGATGGTTTTATTGTTACAGACCCTAATTGAAAATTTGATCCTGCTGTATCGTTAATATTGATTGCGATTGCATTGTATCGTAATCCGGTTTCAATTATAAATTGATTAAAACTTAAATGATGTAAACTATATAAAGAAAAGTTTTTACTTGTAGCATTATCAGGATATAAGCCACGCTGAGTAATAGTGCTAGTATTGGATGGAGTAGTTTGTGTTCTTAAACTGTTTACTTTATCAAAATAATATTCTACTCCAGAATTAGCCGTCCAATTGGCGTTAAACTGAGATGATAAATCTACAATTAATCCTAAATTGGTTACTTTATCTTTTTCAAAAAATCGATTGCTTGTTGAATTGCGCTGGTAGGTTCTTTCCTCCAAACTATTTTGTAAAGATGTTGTAAAACTAATTTTACTGAGTAACGGTGATTTGCCATTCAAATCAATTTTTATATAACTCAACTTTCGTTGCTGTGGCGAAAAATAATAATAATTAAAGTTTTCTAGTTTTACCCGATGATACAATGGAACATTTTCTTGAAGCACTTGCTGATGAAAAGCGGTAACCTGTAATAGATCATTAATTTTCCATTTTAATTTTAAATCAAGATCCTGTTCTGTATAGCCACTTGGTGATTGCTTGCCGGTTGTATCGCCACCAACTAAGTCGCCAAATTTTCTTTTAGTAAGTCCACCAGATATTACCCACTTAGCAGTTTGATACGCCATTTCTGCTCTTCCCGAATATTCCATATCCTGTGATACGACTCTTCCTTGAATACTTCCACTAAGAATTGTATTGTTCGAAAAGGGCAATTCTTTTGTGAAAACCTGTAATACTCCCCCCATGGCATCTGAACCGTATTGAACAGAACCTGTACCGCGTATGGCTTCAATTTTATCAATATTAAACACATCAATTGTATTAAAATATTGATTAGGGCCAAATCTGGTTGTTGAATTGTTTAAACGAATACCATCAATCAATAATAGATTTTGATTTCCGGTAAGCCCTCTTATAAAAGGGGAACCACCTCCATGATTTGTTTTTTGTATAAATATACCTGTGGAGCCAAAAAGCGATTCTGGAGAAGTACGAAACTGAAATTGTTGCAATAACTCCTTGGAAACTACATTTACCGAATAAGGGATGTTTAGTAAAGTA
>REAV01000140.1 GCA_004294465.1 Sphingobacteriia bacterium
AATGGAATCAATGCAATTGCGATGACAACAACCCAGATAAGATTGGTAGTTCATTTAGACATCAGCCCAAAAATGGTCGCAGAAACGATTAGGGTAATTGATAGCTTATAGATAACTTTGCTACCCTCCCATTTAAAAACTGTTTTATCCACTATATGTTACCTAGAATTAACCCAACGAATACACAAGCCTGGTTTTTATTAAAGAAGCACTTTGAAGATGAAATGAGCCGCAAACATATGAGAGATTTGTTTGCTGCAGACCCTGAAAGATTTCAAGCATTTTCACTTTGCTTAGATCAAATGGTATTTGATTATTCTAAAAATATCATCAATAAAAAAACATTACAATTATTGCTTCAATTAGCTGAAGAGTGCAAACTCAGCGATGCAATTCACGATTTATTTGCAGGCATCAAAATCAACGAAACCGAACACAGATCTGTATTACACACAGCTTTAAGAAATTTTACTGATACACCTATTTTGGTAGAAGGCAAAGATATCATGCCTAAAATCAGTAAAGTACTGGGACAAATGAAATCGTTTTGTGAAAAAGTACATAGTGGGAAATGGAAAGGCTATACCGGCAAAAAAATAAAATACATCGTTAATATTGGCATTGGCGGAAGTGATCTTGGTCCGGTGATGGTAACAGAAGCATTAAAACCATATTGGATAGATGGAATTACCACTTATTTTGTGAGTAATATTGATGGCACCCATATAGTAGAAACATTAAAAAAAGTAGACCCAGAGGAAACACTTTTTTTAATTGCCTCTAAAACTTTCACTACACAGGAAACAATGACCAATGCGCATACTGCAAGGTCCTGGTTTTTAGCAACAGCTGAGGATGAGAAATTCATCGCTAAACATTTTGCAGCTTTAAGCACCAACGAAAAATTGGTAACTGAATTTGGAATTGATAAAGCCAATATGTTTGAATTCTGGGATTGGGTTGGCGGAAGATATTCACTCTGGAGTGCTATTGGTTTATCCATTGCTTTAACTATAGGCTATAACAATTTTGAGCAATTACTCAAAGGGGCAACTATGGCTGATGATCATTTTAGACATCAGAAATTTGATAAAAACATTCCTGTATTAATGGCATTGTTAGGCATTTGGTACACTAATTTTTTTGGTGCACAAAGTGAAGCCATACTTCCTTATGATCAATACATGCATCGTTTTGCCGCTTATTTTCAGCAAGGCAATATGGAGAGCAATGGCAAAAGCGTAGACAGAAAGGGTAATCCGGTAAATTATACGACGGGTCCAGTGATTTGGGGCGAACCTGGCACGAATGGCCAACATGCATTTTATCAGCTTATTCATCAAGGAACATTAATGATTCCTTGCGATTTTATAGCTCCTGCAATCAGTCATAACCCTATTGGTGATCATCATGCAAAATTGATGTCTAACTTTTTTGCTCAAACAGAAGCCCTTATGAATGGCAAATCTGAAAACGAAGTAAAAGTGGAAGGAATGAAAGCCAATAAAAGTGAAGCAGAAATTCAGAACATTACTCCTTTTAAAGTTTTTCCTGGCAATAAACCAACCAATTCTTTTTTGTTAAAGGAAATCAATCCGCATTCATTGGGAATGCTCATTGCTTTATATGAACACAAGATTTTTGTACAAGGTGTGATCTGGAATATTTTCAGTTTTGACCAATGGGGTGTAGAATTAGGAAAGCAAATGGCCAATAAAATTTTACCTGAATTATTGAATGATGAAAAAGTAAAAGACCATGATAGCTCTACCAATGGTTTGATCAATGCATTCAAAGTAATGAGTAAAAAATAACTAATCTATGAGCCAATTAGTTATCCGACCTATCGAACAAAAAGATAATGAAGCCATTGCAAAAATCATCAGAACTGCATTAACTGAATTCGGCGCCAATAAACCAGGCACGGTTTATTTTGATGAAAGTACCGATCATTTGTATGAGCTGTTTACAAACGAGCCAATAAGCGCTTATTTTATTGCAGAATACAATGGAGCAATAATTGGCGGTGCAGGTATTTACCCTACTGAAGGATTACCGAATACTACCTGCGAATTGGTAAAAATGTATCTTGCTAAAACAGCTCGTGGAAAAGGATTCGGCCAACAAATGATTGATCATTGTTTACAAGTTGCTAAAACAAGAGGATTCTCCAAAGTATACCTAGAAACCATGCCCGAATTAAATAAGGCAGTAAAAGTATATGAGCAATTTGGATTTAGTTATTTGGATGGGCCAATGGGCAATAGTGGCCACAATGGTTGTGATATATGGATGATCAAAAGTATTTGATTACCATAAATTGCGAGGACACCAATCTCCCCATTTATTTCCTAATAAAAATCCAATCAAAATCTCGTGTGTTCCCTTACTCACAGTATTGAGTCTTGAAGTTTGAATATCGTAAGAGTATCCGATATTGATAGAATGATTGAGATTCACTCCTAACATTGCAGCAAAACCATCATTATAACGATAAGATGCGCCCAACCACATAATGTCTTGGTATTGAAATTTTGCATTTACATCATAGCCCATTGGTAAAGGGCTGATATAACGAATCAACATTGATGGAAGAAAAGTTACATCATCAGACATTTGCATTCTATATCCAGCACTTAAAAATAAATGAGGAATTAATTTTCCTCCGGTTAATGAAACCGTATTATCTGAAAAGGAAACATTCTGTGGAACAATTTGCTGTGCTGACAATCCTATAAAATAGTCTTTAGAATATAACCACAAACCAGCGCTCACATCAGGTTTAAGCCTATTGATTATACCGCTACTGCCTACCGCAGGATCTACAGTAATTGTTCCAAAATCGAGCTTAGATGCATCCAAACTCACATTCGTCATTCCAACAGAAACGCCGGCAGATAAATTGGTTCTTGGAGAAAGACCAATATGATAAGCATAGGTTCCATATGCCGCAAAACGATTCAATGGACCAGTTTTATCGTTGATGATGGTAAACCCAACACCAGCATGAGGGTCTGCTACTGTATAGTCTCGCCAGTAAGCTTCTCCTCTCGGGTTCTCGCCTCTTGCCTTAAATGTTGTAGCAGATGAACGATCGTAATTGCTTTTTTTTAATGGACCATGAATGGTTAAATAAGTAGTTACCGGCGCATCCTGCAAACCCACCCATTGCATGCGATGACTGGCTTTTACATCCCAATAATTTTCTATCCCAGCAACTGCAGGATTGATGATATAATTATTCATGATGTATTGGGTATAATAAGGCCTTTGCTGTGCAGATACACCAATACTAAAACAACAACACCATATGAAAATTATCTTTCTCTTCATTTATCGAATAATTGTTACCGCACCTGTTACAATTTTCCTACCATTCTTTGGGTTAATTACATAATAATAGGTTCCTATTGGCAAAGCTTTTCCATTTACTGTACCATCCCAATCTACATCATATCCTATACTACTAAAAACAGATTGGCCATATCTGTTATATACATCTACTGTTGCACCAGGATAACTTTCCAAATACTGAATCCTCCATCGATCATTAATACCATCCCCATTTGGCGAGAATGCATTAGGAACAAGTGGAGACAATAATAGTTTTATAAATATAGTATCTGAAACCGTACATCCCCCGATTCCCGTTAAAAATAATCGATATCGAATATCTCCTAAAGGGGTGGTTACCGGTAAAGAATCTGTATCATTATTTAAATAGGTAGGTGGAGTCCATTGATAAGTTAGATTGGTGCCATAAACATATTTAGGGATAATTTTTTGCGACCCTCCTTCCAATACATTGATCTTTGGAATTAGGGATAGTTTTGGATATGGATGAACTGTTACAGTTTTGGTAACCGTATCACTGACACATCCATTTACATTGTAAAAGAAATATTTAATAGCAAAAGTTCCAGAATCGGTAAATACTTTTTTAGGATTTTGCAAGATAGAACTACTACCTCCACTTAAATCCCAATTCCAACTCACTGTATTTCCGCTATTAATCAAATCACCCAAGTCTCTGAATTGAATTGAATCACC
>REAV01000141.1 GCA_004294465.1 Sphingobacteriia bacterium
TTTGAAAGATTACCTATAAATATATAAACCAAACAACATGCAGAAAATTTTACTGGTGGCATTGTTTTTCAGTCTTAGTCTGGGCCTTCAAGCACAGAATATCATGAACAATCCAACCTCTAACCATGGTAACAAATTCGAAGAATTGGGTACCATTTTGCCAACACCCAATGAGTACAGAACTGCAAGTGGTGCACCGGGGCCAAAATATTGGCAACAGCGTGCAGACTATGTTATTAAATGCGAATTGGATGAAGCAAATCTTAAATTGAAGGGAGCTGAAACAGTTACTTATTTCAACAATTCTCCAGACGTATTAACCTATATCTGGTTGCAATTAGATGAAAATGAGCATAGCTCTATCAACAATGCCAATTATCAGGACGCTTCAGGTATGGGAAGAGGATTTTCTAGTGCTCAATTAGACCAGATGGCGAATAGTAAAGTAGATAATGGCAATGGACATATTATATCCAAATTGACCGATGCTACAGGAAAGTCTTTGAAATATACCATCAATAAAACAATGATGCGTATAGATTTGCCGACTCCTTTAAAACCAGGTCAAAAATTTGTTTTCAACCTCGATTGGAGTTATAAAATTACCAATCGTATGACCGTTGGAGGAAGAGGTGGTTATGAAACCTTAGAAGACGGGAACAACCTTTTCACAATGGCTCAGTGGTTTCCAAGACTATGTGTTTATAGCGATTTTCAAGGCTGGCAGAATCGTCAGTTTACTGGTAGAGGAGAATTTGCCTTAGCTTTTGGTAACTATGATGTTACTATAACATTACCTGCAGACCATATTGTTTTAAGTACTGGAGTTTGTCAGAACTATGCACAAGTATTAAGTCCAGCACAAATGGCTCGTTGGAATCAGGCACAAACTGCAAAAGAACCTGTAGAAATTGCCACTTTAGAAGAAGCCAATAAAGCAGAAAAAACAAAAAGTACTCAAAAGAAAACATGGGTGTATAAGGCAGAAAATGTGCGTGATTTTGCGTGGACATCTAGCCGCAGATACATTTGGGATGCAATGCCTGCCTATGTGGAGGGCAAGAAAATCATGTGTATGAGTGGCTATCCAAAAGAAGCTTATGGTTTGTATCGTAAGTTTTCTACTAAAGCAGTAGCACATACCATTAAATCATATTCTAAATTCTCTATTCCTTATCCGTATCCTGTTGCTCAAAGTATTGAAGCATCAAATGGAATGGAATATCCAATGATCTGTTTCAATAATGGAAGAACCAATAAAGATGGCTCTTATAGTGAGAACACCAAATACAGTATGTTAGGTGTAATCATTCATGAAGTAGGTCATAATTTCTTCCCAATGATTGTAAATAGTGATGAGCGCCAATGGAGTTGGATGGACGAAGGGTTAAATAGTTTTGTACAATATCTTACAGAAGAATTGTTTGATAATAAATATCCTACTCGTGGTGGACCAGCTTGGACAATTACCAATTACATGAAGTTGCCTAAAGAGCAATTAGAGCCAATTATGACCAATAGTGAGAATATCATCAATTTTGGTCCTAATGCGTATACTAAGCCTGCAACAGGTTTAAATATTTTGCGTGAAACCATCATGGGAAGAGAATTATTTGATTATGCTTTTAGAGAATATGCAAGAAGATGGGCTTTCAAACACCCAACACCTGCTGATTTATTCCGTACAATGGAAGATGCTAGTGCAGAAGACTTAGACTGGTTTTGGAGAGGATGGTTCTATGGAATTGAGCCATGCGATATTGCCATTGATACAGTGAAATATGCTGTGGTAGATATGGCCGCCGCAACTGCAGCTTCAAATGATGGAGCAGCCAGAGGTCAATTTGGTGGCGGTGCTGGAACAGGATTAGCTAAGCCTTTGTTCAGTGGTCCTGCTGCATTCGACGATATTTCAAAAATGAGAAACAGAGCCGATAAGAACATACAATTCTTAGTGGATATAGATACTACTTTACGTGATTTTTATTGGAGATATACTCGTGGTTTTGAACCATATGATTCAACTGTAAAAGTTGCTCCGCCAAGTTTCCCTGCACCAGAACAATTAAGTGTGGAAGAAAAAGCAAAATACAAGGATGTAAATATGTATGAAGTGAGTTTCTCTAATAAAGGTGGATTAGTAATGCCAATTATCCTTGAATTTACTTTTGAAGATGGAACCAAGCAGGTAGAAAAAATCCCTGCACAAATTTGGAGAAAAAATGAATTGAAAGTTACCAAGTTGTTTATGACAAATAAGAAAGCGGTTAAGATTCAATTAGATCCAATGAGAGAAACTGCAGATATCAACGAATCAAATAATAGCTGGCCTAAAAATGGAACAATGGAGCCAAGCAAATTTGCTTTGTTTAAAGCAGGTGCTGCAAGAGGCCGTGGCCAGTCATCTGGAACCAATCCAATGCAGAATGCGATGCAAAAAATGAAGTAATATTTTTTATTTAGTTAAACAAATGCCACTTGTACTAATACGAGTGGCATTTTGTATTTTAGCATATGATGAAAAAAACAGTTTTGGTTTTCTTGATGATCATTGGGTCATTTAATGTATTCGCTTCCATTGATACTGTATTGGTCTATAGCAAATCAATGCATAAAAACATTAAAGCATTGGTGTTAAAACCAGCAACATATTCAAAAGATACACCTTTGCCTGTTGTCTATCTTTTGCATGGTCATGGTGCGAATCATATGCAGTGGCTAAACAATGCACCTTCCATAGTTCAACAGGGAAATGATATGAATTCAATTTTGGTTTTACCAGATGGAGGATTTAATAGTTGGTATTTCGATAGTCCAATTAATCCTGCAGTTCGGTATGAGTCATTTATAGTGGGAGAATTGGTGCCATTTATTGATTCTACTTATGCTACCAAAAAAGATAAAAATTTTAGGGCAATTACCGGATTGAGTATGGGAGGTCATGGTGCATTTTATTTAGCTATGCGCAATCAATCTGTTTTTGGAAGTGCTGGCAGTATTTGTGGAGGACTGGATATTCGTCCGTTTCCCAATAATTGGCAGATCAATCAATTGATTGGTTCTATTCAGGAATTCCCTGAGAACTGGGAGAAGTATACTGTTATTAATCTGATTGATTTGATCGATGTTTCTAAATTGAACCTGATTTTTGATTGCGGCATATCTGATTTTTTCTTGAATGTGAATAGAGCAATGCATCAAAAATTATTGGCAAAGAAAATTCCTCATGATTATACGGAAAGGCCGGGGAATCACAATCCGGACTATTGGGGCAATAGTATCAATTACCAATTACTCTATTTCCAACATCAATTTGCTAAATATGAATAAGTTTAATATGAAGAATAAAATACTTCCATTGTTTTTGCTTTTGGCATTTAAGTTAAGTGCTGCAACGGTAGACACCATCGCAATACCCAGTGCTTCCATGCATCGAGCGATTAAAACAGTTGTTATTAAACCAAAGACATACACAGAGAATAAACAATTTCCGGTGGTGTATTTATTGCATGGTGCATTGCAAAGTTATAACAATTGGATTTTGAAAGTGCCCCATATCAAACAATTAGTGGACGAAATGCAAATGATCATAGTTTGCCCAGATGGTGGCAGAACAAGTTGGTATTTCGACAGTCCGATTGATAGCAGTTTTAAATTCGAAACATTTATTGGAAAGGAATTGCCACAGTTCATTGATGCTAATTTTAAAACTATTGCCAATAGAAAAGCAAGAGCAATCACTGGTTTAAGCATGGGGGGACATGGTGGTATTTTTATTGCATTTAGACATGCTGACACTTTCAGTGGTTGTGGAAGTATGAGCGGTGCTTTACATGTAACCGTCATTACAAAAGGCTATGATGTAGAAAAAAGATTAGGCGATACGGGAGTCAATAAAAAATATTGGAATGATTGGAGTGCATTAAATGTCATTGAAAAAAAGCCATCTGATTCCTTAAATATCATTATCGATTGCGGCACAGAGGATCGTGTAATGCCAATGAATAGAGCAGTTCATGA
>REAV01000142.1 GCA_004294465.1 Sphingobacteriia bacterium
GCTCCACCTCTTGCACCAGCATTGCCTTTTCCTCCCATGCTTAACTGCATTCCTTCCTGAACACCTGCCGGTATTTCAATGCTTATCGTTTCTTCGCCATAGACTCTGCCATCTCCTTTACAAGCGGTACATTTAGATGTGATAGTGCTTCCTTCACCATTACATGTAGGACAAGTAGTAACTGTTTGCATTTGTCCTAAAAAAGTGCTGGTTACTTTTCTCACCTGCCCACTTCCACCACAAGTGCCGCAATTTTGAACAGAGTTTTTATCTTTAGCACCACTGCCTGCACAAGTTGAACATGCAACATGCTTTTTTACTTTTACATTCTTGGTAACTCCTTTTGCAATTTCTTCGTAAGTGAGTTTTAATTTGATTCGCAAATTGCTTCCTCTTTGTCCGCGTGCTCTTGAAGCACCGCCACCGCCTCTTCTTCCACCGCCTCCAAAAAAACTTCCGAATACATCATCTCCAAAAATATCTCCGAACTGACTGAATATATCATTCATATCCATTCCACCCGGATGTCCGCCACCACCAGTGCCGGGTCCAAAAGCTTGGTGACCATAACGATCATACTTTGCTTTTTTATCGGCATCACTTAAGATTTCATAAGCTTCTGCAGCTTCTTTAAATTTTTCTTCAGCAGATGCATCACCAGGATTTCTGTCTGGATGAAATTGCATTGCTACTTTACGATATGCTTTTTTAATTTCATCAGCAGTAGCAGATTTGCTAACACCTAATATTTCGTAAAAATCTCTTTTAGCCATAGTTCAATTATTTACCCACTACTACTTTTGCAAATCGAATAATCTTATCGTTCAAATAATACCCTTTCATTACCTCGTCAATTACTTTTCCTTTCTGTTGATCAGTTGGAGCAGGAATTTCAGTGATGGCTTCATGCTTTTCTACATCAAAATCGGCTCCAATACTTTCCATATTTTTCACCCCTTTTTGCTGCATGGCAGATCTTAATTTATTAAAAACCAACTGAATACCTTCTTTTTGAACAGATATATCATCAGACACCTGCAATTGCTTTTCTGCACGATCACAATCATCCAACACATCTAAAAAGGAAACAATTACGTCTTTTCCTGCAGTTTGAATCAAATCCAGCCGTTCTTTAGCGGTTCTTCTCCTGAAATTGTCAAATTCAGCCATTAAACGGAGGTATTTATCCTTTTGCTCTTGTAATTCAGCAGTTAATTTGTCCATCGCTGACTCTTCGGCTACCTCTTCGTTCAACAAAGTAGTTCCGGCTGCATTTTCGTCAGCATTCATGGCCATTCCTTCCATTTTTTCAGCTGTTTCACTATTATTGGTCATTTCTTGATCTTCCATCATACTATTATCTTGAATCTCTTATTAGGCAAATATTTTGCCACGCAAAGAAAAGGGAAAAAATGACAGATAGCCAGCCCCTATATTTGTAAGATGATTAAAGTTTACCTCAAACAGAAGATTGCCCCCAGAATTGCCAATGGTCACCCCTGGATCTATGGAAATGAGGTAGACCGAATTGCTGGCGCTACTGAACCTGGGGATTTGGTAGAAGTACGCTTTTCGGATGGAAAATTGGCTGGGATAGGGTTTATTAATCCAAAATCTCAAATATTAATTCGATTACTCACCAGAAAACAGGAATTAATTGATGATCAGTTCTTTTTAAATAGAATACAATCTGCTTGGAGTTATCGACAAAAGACAGGCTATACCGAAAATTGCAGATTGGTTTTTGGGGAAGCCGATCTTTTACCCGCTTTGATAATAGATAAATTCAATGACTATTTTGTCATACAAACCCTGGCATTAGGCATTGAGAAATGGAAACCAGCAATTATAAATGCATTAAATACAATATTTTCTCCTAAAGGAATCTATGAAAGAAATGATGTTCCTGTAAGAACACTTGAAGGACTGGAGCAACAAAAAGGATTTTTATCAGATCCATTCAACACCAATATTACCATTAATGAGAATGGTTTGCAGTTTCTGGTAGATATAGAAAACGGACAAAAAACGGGATATTTTCTCGATCAGCAAGATAATAGAAAAGCGATACAACATATTGTAAAAGATGCTGAAGTATTGGGAGCATTTACCTATACTGGTACTTTTGAAATTCATGCAGCACATTATGGCGCCAAATCTGTTTTAGGAATTGATATATCCGAACAGGCGGTAGCGCAAGCCAATAAAAATGCCGAACTAAATGGATTAGCTGATAAATGCAAATTCGAAACGAAGAATGCATTCGATGTATTAAAGGATTGGTCTAAAGATGGGCCAAAATTTGATGTAGTGATGCTTGATCCGCCTGCATTTACAAAGAGCAGAGAAAATATAGATAAAGCTGTTACTGGTTACAAAGAGATTAATTTAAGAGGCATGAAACTTTTGAGAAACGGAGGCTTTTTGGTTAGTTCAAGTTGTACCAATTTAGTAAGTCCATCGCTTTTTTTGGAAACATTAGATATGGCAGCCAAAGATGCCAGAAAAAGAATCAAGCAAGTGGTGTTTAATGCTCAATCTGCCGACCACCCTATCATCAGAGGTATAGACAATACCAATTACCTGAAATTTCTGATTATAGAAGTAACTGATCGATAAAAATATTTTTTTAGCATTGTAGGCTTTTTTTGTAAGTATTTTTTTCAATACACGTATAAGCAATTATACAATCTAAATAATGAAAAAAATAATTACTTCAGTACTAGTATTAATGCTAGGATTTTCTGCCACACAGGTAGAAGCACAAACAGATTTAAGAAAAAAACATTTCAACACCAATAAATCTGGATTAGCCATTCAGGGCTATGACCCAGTTGCTTATTTTGAGAATAATAAAGCAATTGAAGGCAAAGAGTCAATCAACCTTTTAGTAGATGGCATTTTCTACCGTTTCTCTTCAACTCAAAACAAAGAGTTATTTAGAGCTAATCCCGCCAAGTACGAGCCTCAATATGGTGGCTGGTGTGCATATGCCATGGGTGCTTCCAATGAAAAAGTAGAAATAGACCCAGCTACCTTTAAAATATTAAATGGAAAACTGTATTTATTTTATCATACCTGGGTAAATAACACATTAACCAAATGGAATAAAGAAGAAGCCACATTAAAAGCAAAAGCTGATAATAACTGGACTAAAATTTATCATTAATTCAAAAAAATAATACATGAAAAAGAATTTATTCATTGCGCTTGCATTACTATTTATGCAAATTGCCACTAACGCACAAAAAGCATCCATTTTTTCAGTAGATGGGAAAGCCATTCGTGGCTATGATGTGGTTGCTTTTTTTACCAATCACCAGCCAGTTATTGGCAATGACAGTATCAACTATCAATGGAACGATGCCAATTGGTTATTTGCTTCCAAAGAGAATAAAGCAGCTTTTATCAAAAATCCGGAGAAATATGCACCACAATATGGCGGCTATTGTGCTTATGGAACTGCAGGTAATCATAAAGCACCTACTCAAATTGACACTTGGACCATACTCAATGATAAGCTGTATTTTAATTATAATACAAAAGTGAAAGAGTTATGGAACAAAAAGCAGGATTCATTAATTGAACGAGCAAATTTTTATTGGCCAACGCTAAAATAGTATTAATTTAAACCCAAAATAGTTCGAATGGAAATAGGCAAAAACGAACAAAAAGCAACAGCTTGGGTAAATGAATATTCGGATTTATTGTATAGCTATGTAGTTCAAAGAGTGAAAGATACTCATATTGCAAAAGACCTTGTACAGGAAACTTTTTTAGCAGCTTGGAGGAATATAGATAAATACAATGGAGAAGCATCTGTGAAGACCTGGTTATTTACCATATTAAAGAACAAAATAATCGATCATTACCGAAAAGCTTCTACTCGATTGACAGATGAGTTGGCTGAAGGTAAAAAAGATGAGTCCGTTTTTTTTGATGGCACAGATCACTGGAATAAAAATACATATCCGATGGAATTCAATATTGGCAAAATGCAAGACAAAATTGAAGGAAATTCAGGCTGCTGTTTTTAATTTGAAATATATAGAGGACTTAACAAGTGAGGAAATTTGTAAGGAGTTAAACATAACAGCGTCTAATTATTGGGTACTTATTCATCGTGCCAAAATTCAACTAAGGTCTTGTTTAGAGTCTAATTGGATGTTAAAATAACCAGTTTATGGGAATCAGTTGTAAAACAGCAGTAGATTATATTTCAAAAAAAGAGGAAGGAAAACTTTCTTTGTTTCAACGCTTTCAACTCTGGCGTCATTTGGCTATTTGTTATCTCTGTAAAAGATTTGAACAACAAAATAAGATTATTATTAATAGTTTGAAGATCCATTCATCAAACAATTTCGTAAATGAACCACTCAAAACGGAAGATAAGAAATCAATATATTTTATTCCGATTTTGTAAGGTATTTTCTTCCATTACGTATATATTAAAAAACAATGATGCTTACACAAAATCAAACCCGTTTAGCCTGGGTACTTCGTTTAATTGCAGCTATTATAATGCTTCAAACCCTGTATTTCAAATTTACAGGTGCAGAAGAATCAATTTATATTTTTACTACGCTTGGTATTGAACCCTATGGTCGAATTGGCTCTGGTATCGGGGAATTAATTGCTTCTATCTTGATACTTATTCCATCTACAACAGCTATTGGGGCATTATTGGCTGTTGGCATCATGAGCGGAGCTATAATGTCTCATTTAACAAAATTGGGAATTGTAATACAAAATGATGGAGGTCAGTTATTTGTGTATGCATTACTGGTTTTTATTTCCAGTGCAATTTTAGTAATATTACACAAGGATCAATTGATAAATATCATTCAAAAAATAAAAAACAAGTAAT
>REAV01000143.1 GCA_004294465.1 Sphingobacteriia bacterium
GGAGTAGTTACCTATAATCAATACCATAAAGGAAAGTATTTGGTTGCCTGGCATCCAAAATCTTCTACTGAAAACGAACGCTGGAGTGTGGCTGTGAAAAATAATCATGGAGAAATTTTATATAAACAAATAGCTGGAGCATTGGCCAAGAGAATTTGTAATTATACTTCAGTTGGGCAAGCTGTAAAGCAAACCGAGGAGTATGGCTTTATAAAATTCGGAAGCAGGGTAGATGTATTATTGCCCGTAGGAACTAAAGTAAATGTAACATTGGATCAGGTGGTGAAGGGTGGAGTTACTGTATTAGCTACTTGGTAATCAATCGGTTATAAATTTTAACATCCAAGAAGCTTCTGGTTTCTTGAATTTCAATAACTTTAATTATAAATTAAAAAACGATCTATATGAAAAAAGTATTGGTATTAGCAACAGCTGCATTTTTATTTACCGGAGTTGCATTCGCTGGTGGAGAAGGAAAAAAATGTGGTAAATCTAAAGATTGTGCAAAGGAAATGAAGGATTGCAAAATGAAAGATTGTAGTAAAGAAATGAAAGATTGCTGCAAGAAAGAAACAGCAAAAGAAACAAAATCAACCACTAAGTCTACTGCTAAAAAAGCATAATTTCTTAGTAGAATATATAGCCCGTTCAGCCTTTGGTTGAACGGGTTTTTATTTATAAGATGGTCTCTAGTTCTTTTAGATGGTAGATGGTATAAGTGGGTTGAACTTCTGTTCTTGCATTAATATGGTTTACAAAAATTGTATCCATTCCAACATTCATCGCTCCCTTAATATCTGCTTCGATATTATCGCCAATCATTATGCTTTTTTGGATACTTGCTCCTGTTTTTTGTAAAGCATGCTCAAAAATTTCTCTATTGGGTTTTAAGCTGTTACTGCCCTCAGAAGTAATCACTTCTATAAAAAATGAACTGATATTACTTTTTTCAATTTTATTGTATTGTACTTTCTCGAATCCATTGGTAATTAAATGCATCTGATAGCCTTTGTTTTTCAAATAAGAAAGGATTTCCAATGTGTATGGGAATAACTTGTTTTTATTGGGCAGTATTTCTAAAAAACTTGCACCCATTTTTCTGGATAATTCCTCGTCTGCAATTTTAAATTCAAGTAAAGTCAACCACATACGCTTCCATCTTAATTCTTCTTGCTTTAATTGTCCTTTAGAATATTTATCCCATAGCCGGTGGTTATGATAAGTATATCGTTCAAAAAAAGCATCAAAATTAGTTACACCTTTTTCGGGCAACTGGTTATTATGAAATACATCAAACATGGCTTCTTTTGAATTGGTTTCAAAATCCCAGATGGTATGATCAAGGTCAAAGAAAAGATGTTCGTATAGCATCCAGCGAAATTAGTAGTTTGTTGTTAATTGTCAGTTGACTAATTGAATTGGATATGTTGTATTTTTAAAGTATGAATATCATTATCACAGGAGCTTCAAAAGGAATTGGCAAAGCCATTGCAGAACAATTTGCAGTTGATGCGAATACAATTTTATTGTGCAGTAGAGGAGAAAAATCACTCTATGATTCGGTTGCCGATTTGCAAACCAGGTTTCCCGAATCTATCATAAAAGGGAAAGTTTGTGATATGAGTGAAAAATTGCAGGTTCTTGAATTCGCAGAATGGTGTTTAAGTCATGGCACTCCTGATATAGTGGTGAACAATGCTGGAAGCTTTACTCCTGGTTCCATTCACAACGAATCGGAAGGGGTTTTAGAAGATATGATCACAGCTAATGTATACAGTGCTTATCATTTTACCAGAGCAGTTTTGCCAGCGATGATTAATGCATCCCGCGGTCATATTTTTAATATCTGTTCCATCGCTTCATTAAATGCCTATGCAAATGGCGGAAGTTATAGTATTAGTAAATTTGCATTATTGGGGTTTAGTAAAAACCTTAGAGAAGAACTAAAGCCCAAAGGCATTAAAGTAACTGCCGTTTGTCCTGGAGCCACGCTTAGCGCCAGTTGGGATGGATTTGATATAGATCCTGCAAGAATTATGGAAGTAAATGATATTGCTAAAATGGTATATACAGCGGCACATCTTTCACCAATGGCTGTTGTAGAAGATATTATCATGAGACCACAATTGGGTGATTTATAATTCATAACATTTCGGTAATCATTTCGTAACATTTAAGTTACATGCACTTGGGAGTTTTGCTAAACTCCTATCAATGGAAAAACGCCAGCTCGATGTTGTAGTAATGAGCGACCTGCATTTAGGTACTTATGGTTGTCATGCTACAGAGATCGTTAATTATCTTAAAAGCATTCAACCACAAATTTTAGTGTTGAATGGCGACATAATTGATATCTGGCAATTCAATAAAAGATATTTTCCTACAGCCCACATGCAGGTGATCAAAGAAATCATGAACCTGCTTTCTAAGGGAACAAGGGTTATTTATATCACTGGTAATCACGATGAATCATTGCGTAGATACAGCGATATGCATATGGGTAATTTTCAATTGACCGATAAAGTAGTGATGGAAATTAATGGTAAAATGACCTGGATTTTTCATGGTGATGTATTTGATGCAACCACAAAAGGAAGCGCAAAGATTTTAGCCAAATTGGGCGGACATGGATATGACTTACTCATTCTCATCAATCGCTTTTTAAATTGGTGTTTGAAAGTAATGGGCAGAGAGAAAATGAGTTTTAGTAAGAAGGTTAAGAACAGTGTTAAAAAAGCAGTTTCCTGGATTGGTGATTTTGAACAGACTGCAGCTGAATTAGCCATCGAGAAAAAATACGATTATGTAATCTGCGGACATATTCATCAACCTCAGAAAAGAGAAGTAGTCACTAAGAATGGTTCTGTTACCTATTTAAATAGTGGAGACTGGATCGAAAATTTAACCGCTTTAGAATATACTCAAAACGAGTGGACTATTTTCCAATACGATGAGAAAGATTTTCTTACCTCTTCAACACCTGTTGTTGCAATGGAAAGGAAATTACCACAACTCAATGTTGTTACAGATGAGATAGCACTATTTATTCACTCACTAGCATTGCAATCATGAAATGAGCTATTACAACTTTTGTTATCAATCAAAATTTTTGTTAGCTCATTCCTTGTGGCCTAAATCAACAAAGAGAAACACATGAAAATATTATACGCTGTACAAGCAACCGGCAATGGGCATATCAGTAGGGCAATAGAATTATTGCCTTTTATTGAACAGTATGGAACCGTTGATATTTTCTTAAGTGGCAATAATTGTAATTTGGATTCGGAGCTTCCTGTTAAATTCAGAAGCAAAGGGGTGAGTTTGTTCTATGGCAATAAAGGTGGATTGGATTATTGGAAAATGGCAAAAGATTTTAGTTTAAGAAGAATTTGGAATGAGGCAAATAGTTTGCCTGTTGATCAATATGATATTGTTTTGAATGATTTCGATAGTATTACTTCAATGGCTTGTGCAATTAAAAAAGTACCCAGTGTTGGATTTGGCCATCAGGCTAGTTTTCAAAGTAAATTTACTCCAAGAGCTGATAAAAAAGATCTTGCAGGAGATTGGGTATTGAATCATTATGCTCCAGCATCTGCATATGTAGGGTTGCACTTTAAACAATATGATCATTTTATTCTTTCTCCCGTGTTGAAACACAACATCATTAATGCTGAACCTGCTGATCGTGGACATGTAACTGTATATCTTTCTCATTATAATGATGCTGTTGTAAAAAAAGCATTAGCACCAATTAAGGATATCCGTTTTGAAGTATTTTCTAAAAAAGTTTCACAACCTATAACTGAAGGAAATATCACATTTATTCCAATTAGCAATGATGCGTTTACCCATAGTATGATTCATTGTACAGGCGTAATTACCGGAGCTGGTTTCGAAACTCCTGCAGAAGCATTGTATCTAAGAAAAAAATTATTGTGTTTGCC
>REAV01000144.1 GCA_004294465.1 Sphingobacteriia bacterium
ATGACCACAAGCGTGGAGAAATGCCATGCCATCACCTTGTAATCTTTCCATAATAAATCCTTCTCCACCAAATAAGCCTGTACCCAATTTTCTTTGGAATTCAATTCCAATATTTACTCCTTTTGCTGCACATAAAAATGCGTCTTTCTGACAAATGATATTGTTGTTTAAACGAGATAAATCCAATGGAATTATTTTACCTGGATAAGGAGATGCAAAACTTACCCTACGTTTACCATTGTTTACATTGGTAAAAGCGGTCATGAATAAATTCTCTCCAACCAAAACACGTTTACCTGCATTCAATAATTTACCCAGTAAACCGCCACTGTTTTGTTGAGCACTTCCATCTCCAAACATGGTTTCCATAACAATTCCGTCATCCATCATCATGAATGCGCCAGGTTCTGCAATAGCGGTTTCGTTGTAGTCTAATTCAACTTCTACATATTGCATTTCTTCACCAAAAATTTTATAATCTATTTCGTGGTTTTGCATAATTGTATTTTTTTCAAATTTGTTATTTAATTGACGCATAAACAATCAATTTATTATGAATTGAATATTTTCTTGTGTGAAAGGTAATTTTCAGTGTAAAAAAATACCCAGCTACATTAAATAGCTGGGTATCGGTTTTATAGAAAAAAGTTAACTATGCTTTTACTGTTGTAGGCTTTAATTGACCTAGCCATACTTTTTTGCCTTGTATTCTTTTTACTCCAAACATGATCCCTACAAAAATAAAGAAGAATGGTCCGAGGAATCCGAATAAGGCTACGTATTTAGTTCCGTAAAAACGTTCCATCGGTCTTCTTAATCTTTCAGAAATAAGGTACATACCCGGTACCATAATCAATGTTAGGAAGAAAGAGAAGATCAATCCGAAAATAATGGTCCAGCTCAATGGTCCCCAGAATACTACACTGTCTCCACCAAAGAAAATCTTCGGGTCTAAGTGCTGGAACATAGAAACAAAATCTATATTGAATCCTACAGCCAGTGGTAATAATCCAAGAATGGTTGCCAATGCGGTTAATAGAACCGGAATGATCCTGATTTTACCTGCTTGAATAGCTGCTTCACGAGTTTTAAATCCTCTGCCTCTTAATTCATCGGTAAATTCAATCAATAAGATACCATTTTTAATTACGATTCCTGCTAATCCTACAACTCCTACACCAACCATGATCGTAGCCATTGACATACCGGTGATTGCATATCCCATAAATACACCGATAATGGAGAAGAAGATTTCAGTCAATACGATAAATGGTTTGCTCAAGCTATTGAATTGTAACACAAGTATCAAGAAGATGATTAACAATGCGGATAACATAGACATTCCTAAGAATGATAATGTTTCTGCTTGTTGCTCACTCTCACCTGTTTGTTTGATAGTTACATCAGCAGGTAATTGTGTTTTAGCTTTAAAGTCTTCAATCTTTTTCTTGAGCTCTTCATTAATTACTGGAGTAAGCGAAGGATCTGTTACGTTCGATTGAATTTGAATAGTACGTTTCAGGTTCTTTCTTTTTACTCCACCTGTTGTATTGGTATAATCTACTCTTGCTACACTATTTACAGGTATCTGTTTTATTTGACCCGAATTAAAATCCCTGAATACAATGCGCATATTCATTAAATCGGTAATATTATTCCTTTTTAAATCCTGGTAACGCAATTGAATTTTATAATCATCTTCACCATCTTTTAATTTACTCACTTCCTTACCAAAAACAGCTGTCCTTAATTCCATGCCAATTTGGGCAGTGCTCAAGCCTTCTGCTAAAGCTCTTTCTCTGTCTATATTGATGGTGATCTCAGGGTTATTTAAATCTACATCCATCACTAAATTTTGAATACCTGCAATACGATTGGTGTCTAAATGATTTTGTAAATCGTATGCTACTTTAGAAATGGATTCAAAATTATCGCCCGATATCTCAATATTTACCGGAGGATCTGTTGGCGGACCTGCATCTTCCTGACCTACTTCTATTGAAGCTCCGGCAATTCCATTCATTTGTTGTCTGATGGCTTCTAAATAGGGAGCACTGCTCTTGCCATGCCTTTGTTCAAATTCCACAAAGGAAACCTGTATTCTTCCAAGATGTGATTGGATGCTCCGATTATTATCTCTAGGATTGTTGGCACTTACCGCAACATTCGAAATCACACTTTCTACTATGCTACCTTCTGCGCCTGGTTTATTATCTCCTAAAATCTTATATACTCTGTTTTCTAAAATCCTGACCACAGAATCAGTGGTTTTTGCTTTAGTACCAATTGGCATTTTTAAATATACATACACAAATTTTGGGTCACCACTAGGAAAGAAAGGCTTAGGATTATTTCTGGCAATCAACATGATCAATGAAATAGGAAACAATAAAAATAATCCTACCATTAACCATCCTGGTCTTGTTCCTTGTAAGATCCAACGCAATAATGTTTCATATTTATTCATGAATCCAGGCAATAGTTTTTCCTGGAATAAATGAATGATTCTGCGTAAAACATAACGCTCTAATAATACCAGTAAATCAAGGGTAATTAATAAATTACCAAATCCATGCCATCCTGCAAGGTTAAAAATAATACCAAAAGCAGCGAATGCCCAGAACCACCATTTTTTAAACACGGCATTTTTTGGTTCTTCAAATTCGCGTCCTTCCGGTTTCATAAAACTTACCGCAAACACTGGGTTGATAAAGAATGCAACAATTAAAGATGCAGTCAAGGTTAAGATCAACATGGTAGGTAGGTAAATCATGAACTTACCAATCAAGCCCTTCCATAATAATAATGGAAAGAATGGAGCTAGCGTAGTAGCGGTACCTGCCAATACAGGTATGAATACTTCACCAGCGGCTTCTTTGGCCGATCGGGTAATTTTTACTCTTCCATTATTATAAATTCGATGGGTATTTTCAATAACCACAATGGCGTCATCCACAATAATTCCTAATCCAAATAACAATGCAAAAAGTACAATAAAGTTGAGTGTTACTGGCGAGCCAACTATGAAATCAGCCAGCGGTAAAAACAGAAAAGAAACGAAAACGGATAAGGGTACACTTAATGCTACAAAGAATGCATTGGTAACACCCATAAAGAACATCAGAATCAACAATACCAAAATAAACCCAATGATGATGGTATTTACCAATTCATTAAAAGAAGTTTTGGTCTGATTACTTTGATCTCCGGTGATTACTACTTTAAGGTCTTTTGGAAGTTCTTGGGAAGCCTGCATTTCTGCTACGATCTTTTTTACTCCATCTGCAGTATTGATCAGGTTTTCACCAGAACGTTTTACAATATTTAAGGTTACTACATTGAGCCCACCCAAACGTGCATAGCTTTGGGTTTCTTTTACAGTATCAACTAATTCAGCAACATCTTTTAAATAAATAGGTGCACCAGAGATATTCTTAACGATGATATTTTGCATATCAAATGCGCTGGCAAATTGCCCCTTCACTTTGATATTGCGCTTCATTTCACCCACTTCCACTAAGCCCGCACTGATGTCTTTATTCTCATAATTGACGGCTGTTTCTATGTCACGAAAAGTAAGCTTTGCTGCCTCCATTTTTGCTGGATCAACATTAATTTGAATCTCTCTTTCTGGGGCTCCAACAATTTCTGCCCTGCTTACTTCTTTCATTTCCTCAATATGGTCTTGCATTTTATCTGCAAAGCTTTTGAGCTTAACACCATCAAAATTGCCGCTGATGTTTACAAACATGATAGGCATTTCGCTGAAAGCAAATTCTTGCACATTGGGTTGCGAAGTAAGGTCGTTCGGCAAATCGGTTTGCGCTTTGTCTACCGCATCTTTTACTTTTTGTTTAGCAAGTTCCGTTTTGATATCGGTATCAAATTCTACTACAATCAAACTAAAATCTTGCTGAGAAGTAGATTGAAT
>REAV01000233.1 GCA_004294465.1 Sphingobacteriia bacterium
AATCTGAAAAAGAAAAAGCCCATTATTTACAGCTAAAATATGCAGTGATTGTAGATGTGCCTACCAATAAATTAAAGAATATTGATTTACTTGAATTAATTGATAAATGGTGGGGAACCAAATATTGTATTGGGGGAAATACGCAAAAATGCATTGATTGTTCCGGTTTTACTCAAATTTTGGAAAGAGAAATTTTTTATACCACTTTGCCCAGAACTTCTCAGGAACAATACAAAGAATCTAGAAGGGTAGAGATGGAAGATCTACGTGAGGGCGATTTGGTGTTTTTTGGATCTGGAAGATCCATCAGCCATGTGGGTGTCTATTTACAGAATAACAAATTTGTGCATGCTTCTACATCGGTGGGTGTTACCATCACCGATTTGAATGATAAATACTGGAAGCCCAAGTTTGTGGGAGGAGGGAGGCTTCGCCTGTTTTAATTATGAATTAAGAGATAAAAGATAAGAGATAAAAGATAGGAGTTAAGAGATGAATCGCTTCTTGAAATTATCAATTAACTGTGCGGCGTCTGGAGTGAGCTTCAACTGAATAACTGCACCAATTAAAATCCCGGAAAACACCATTGATCTGGCAAATATTCCTACCCATCCTGTAATTCCATCCAACAGAAAATACGCAAGCGCATAAGCTATGGCTGCAACCAAAATAGAAAGCAATGTTTTATAAGTGAAGGGTTGCATGTTGAATTTTTGTCTCAAGAATTCAAATCTTATAAAATTGTAAACCGAGTACGCTGCTAATTCTGCAAAAGCAGAACCTATGATGCCGTAATTTTTAATTAAAAAATAAGTGAGTGGCAATCGAAAAGCCAATAAAACTATTCCACTAAAAAAATCGAAACGCCAAAAAGTAGAAGTATTGATCACCATAGCATTTAGTCCAGTACCTGCATCAATAATGCGAACCACCCCTAAAATAAAAATAGTAGCAATTCCCGCTTCATAATCTTTTTGAATATCGAGCACAATCATTCCTTGTTGCACATTCAACCATAGATT
>REAV01000080.1 GCA_004294465.1 Sphingobacteriia bacterium
TTTTAAAGCCATCTTTGAAGAACAAAAAAGTAACTGCCTAAAAAGGCATGGCTACGCACTTCACTGCCGAGTTGTTTCTTTAGTTTTTCAAATTGATCCGTTGCAATATCGTTGGTCATATCGAGCTGACCAGAAAGAAACATCTGCTCTTCACTATTTACATTTTGTACTGGAAAATAATTCACTTCTTCAATGACTGTTTTGTTTGCATTCCAATAATGAGGATTTTTCACCAATGTTAATTTATCACCCACACGCCAATAGGTGAGTTTATAGGGACCATTGCTCACGAGCGTTCCTGGTTGGAAATATTTATCCCCATATTTTTCCAATTCCTTTTTGTGCACAGGTGAGAAGTTTCTCATAACTAAAATATCTAAAATAGCTGGATTCTTCTTTGCGAGCTGCACTTGCAAAGTATGATTATCGAGGGCTTTCGCACCTAAAGAACTTACCGGAATTTTTCCTTCGTTGACTTCTGTACCATTTTTAATTGCGTGGATTAAAAAAGAATAAGTCGAAGCCACCTTTGGATCCGCTAAGCGTTGCATTCCGAAAACAAAGTCATGGGCTGTGACTGGGTCACCATTTGACCATTTTGCATTTTTCCGCAAGTGAAAAGTATAGGTAAGACCATCAGCACTGATATCCCACTTTTCGGCGCCCGCAGGAACAACTGCGCCTTCATTGTTATCGCGGACAAGGCCTTCAAAAAGATCGATGGCTACGTTGTTACCTTGTTTATCTTCAGTTTTCTGTGTATCGAGAGTTGGAAGCTCAGCGCCGTTTCCTTTATTAAAATGACTTTTCACGTTGGCAACTGTTCGTACATGATTGTCTGTAGCAGTCTCCACTAAAAGCGCTACACCATGTGGGGCATACCCTTCGTATAAAATCTCTTCGTAATTGCTTGTGTCTTTGCCCATTGCACGCTTGATGGCTGCTTCAACCCTGTCTTTAGGCATTCCAACACTTTTGGCATTTTGGAAACACCTTCTTAATGCAGGATTAGTAGCAACATCTGGTCCATTGGCTTTTACTGCTATAACTATCTCTTTACCTATTCTGGTAAAATTCTTGGCCATTTTATCCCAACGGGCAAACATGCTGGCTTTACGTACTTCAAATATTCTTCCCATTTGGAACTATGAATTAAGCGTTATAAATGATGAGTTGATAAATATCAATTAAGAGTGCAAAATTAGCGCATCGTAGCTTAGCTGCCAACGAAAATGCATAAAAAAACCGTCCCTAATTAGAGACGGCTTTCTTTTCAAAATATATTATTAGTGTTTTTCAAAATCTGATGCATGCGGTACAATCTCACTCGGATTTTTTAATTTACTTCTGCTTCTGCTGTAACCAAAGTAAACTACCAACCCAACTGCCATCCAGCCAAATGCTGCAATTAAAGTATTGGTATCTAATCCTACAATCATTGCTATGCAAATCAATGCTCCCAAGGTTGAAACAATGGGCACTAATGGAGCTTTGAATGGTCGTTCGATCTCAGGCGATTTAACCCTTAACATCCAAACGCCAATACTTACTAATACAAATGCAAACAAAGTTCCAAAACTGGTTAGGTCACCAGCAACATGTCCTGGAACAAATGCTGCAAATAATCCTACGAATACAAATAAAATCAAGTTAGCCTTATAAGGAGTTTTAAACTTAGGATGTAAATCTCCAAATGCTTTTGGAATTAATCCGTCATTACTCATAGTATAGAATATACGGCTTTGGCCCATCAACATCACTAGTATAACAGATGAGAAACCCGCAAGAATCGCAATAGTAACAGCTTTTGCCAACCATCCATAACCTGTCATATATGTGGAAATGGCATAGGCAACAGACGCTTCACGGCCCTTTTCTGGATCAACAAAATCCTTCCAATTGGCAACCCCTGTTAAAACATGTCCGAAAAGAATATATAAAATAGTACAAACAACCAATGATCCTAAAATTCCAATTGGCATATCTCTTTTTGGATTTTTCGCTTCCTGAGCTGCAGTTGATACTGCATCAAACCCAATGAATGCAAAAAATACGATCGCTGCACCACCTAGTACACCACCCCAGCCATGTTTGTTCCAGCCAGAATAGTCCGCAATCACTTTGCCAGCCTGGTCTGTTACAGCTGCTGTTCCTGCAGGAATCATATAGGGAGTGTGATTTTCAGGCTTAATAAACTGCCAGCCTATTGCAATGAATAAGATTACAATCGCCACTTTTACAAAAACAATTATGGCATTTACGGTAGCCGATTCTTGAGAACCTTTAATCAACAATAATGTAATCAATAATAAAATGATTAATGCCGGGGCATTGATAATACCTGCATGATGAACGCCTAATGAATCAGTGAAGCTTTCAAAAGGCGAATGGCACCATTCATAGGGAATTTGCCCTCCGAACAACTTATTTAAATATTCACTCCAAGCAATGGAAACTGTTGCAGCACCCAATGCATATTCCATAATTAATGCCCAACCGATAATCCATGCGATTAATTCTCCCATGGTTACATAAGAATATGCATAAGCACTTCCTGCAATAGGAATCATTGATGCAAACTCTGCATAACACAATCCTGCAAAAGCACATCCAATGGCGGCTACTACAAATGATAATGTAACAGCAGGTCCTGCTGTTTGTCCAGCTGCTGCGGCTGTTCTTACAAAAAGTCCGGCTCCAATAATGGCTCCAATTCCAAGCGCAATTAAGTTTCCTGCACCTAGTGTTCTTTTCAATCCTTTTTCTGCATCTTCAGCAGAAGCTAGCATTGCTACAAGCGATTTTTTTCTAAATAAACTCATAATGTCAAATAATTGGGGTTCTTATTTCAAATGATGGAGCAAAATAGGCATTAAATTCCTTTTAATCATCAAAACTTTAAACAAATCAGGAGTATGGGTTTTCCAATTTTAACGGCTATATTGCCGTTTCAAATACTTCCTAGATGAAGAATAAACTAACGATTTATATTTTGATTGCCATGTTTTTGGGTATTTTGGCAGGCTATATAGTACATGAAACAGCTGCTCCAGAAACCATTGGTTCATTTTCAAAAAACATCAAATTACTAGGAACCATCTTTATTCGATTGGTTAAAACCATTATCGCTCCCCTGGTTTTTACCACTTTAGTGGTTGGAATAGCCAAATTAGGGGATTTGAAAACAGTTGGCAGGGTTGGTGGCAAAGCAATGCTTTGGTTTATCAGTGCCTCTTTGGTGAGTTTATTGTTGGGAATGTTATTGGTGAATGTATTTAAACCAGGATCATATATTGATCTTTCTCAAGCAGACAACTCTGGCCTTAAAGATTTAATGGGAAAAACCACTGAATTTTCATTACAGAAATTTATAGAGCATGTAGTACCCTCCAGTATTTTCGACGCAATGGCAACCAATGAAATTTTACAGATTGTCATTTTCTCTATTTTATTTGGAGTAGCTGCTGCCAATTTGGGCGATTACGCTAAACCATTGATTAAAGCATTTGATGTTGCATCTCATATTATTTTAAAAATCGTTGGCTATGTAATGAATTTTGCGCCCTTCGGTGTTTTTGGAACATTGGCCGCTGTTGTAGCTGAAAAAGGATTGAGCATTTTTAGTTTCTATTTTATCTATTTTGGATATTTTGTTTTAGGCATCGCACTGCTTTGGGCGATACTATGTGGTGCAGGATTTTTGATTCTTGGAAAAAGAATGAAAAGCTTACTAAAGCATATTGCTAATCCTTTATTGGTTGCATTTAGTACTACCAGTAGCGAAGCAGTATTTCCCAAATTAACAGAAGAATTAGAGCGCTTTGGATGTAAGAATAAAATTGTTTCATTTATTCTTCCATTGGGTTATTCTTTCAACCTGGATGGTAGTATGATGTACATGACTTTTGCAAGTCTTGCTATTGCTCAGGCCTATGGTATTCATATGCCTTTAGGGGAACAGCTCACCATGTTATTAGTGCTCATGCTTACCAGTAAAGGAATTGCAGGTGTGCCAAGAGCTTCCTTGATTATTGTATTAGCTACTTGTGCCATGTTTAAAATACCACCTGAAGGGGTTGCGTTGATTTTGCCAATCGATCATTTTTGTGATATGTTTAGAACAGGAACCAATGTTTTAGGAAATGCCTTAGCTACTTCTGTTGTAAGCAAATGGGAAGGAGAATTGCAGCCTGAAGCAACCAATTAATTTATAGAAAGTAAAGTATATGTTACTCCAGATTTTAAACGATTTTCATTGGACTCAATTATTACAACCACAGTTTTACATAGAACATGGTGGACTATGGTTGATCTTATTTGTAGTATACGCAGAAACAGGTTTATTTGCCGGCTTCTTTTTACCTGGTGATAGTTTACTATTTGTTGCAGGTATCTATAGTTCCAATATTGCAAATGAATTTATTCCTACCGGAAATGAATACATCGACTTATTGCAATTAATTGTACTCATTTCTTTAGCTGGAATTTTAGGAAATACTACCGGATACTGGTTTGGGAAAAAAGTGGGACCAGCCATGTATCAATGGAAAGAAAACTTTTTTTTCAAAAAAAGATTTTTGGTTCAAGCACATGATTTTTATGAAAAGCATGGCGGAGGTGCAATTGTAATTGCCAGATTTATTCCCATCATCAGAACCTTTGCGCCAATTGTTGCGGGTATTGTTGAAATGGATCAAAAGAAATTTTCCTTTTATAATATTATTGGATGTATTGCTTGGGTTTCGAGTATGTTAATTGGGGGACATTTCTTACAGAAATGGATTTTAGCCCAGTTTGGATTTGATTTAAAGCAACATTTAGAAGTAATTGTTTTGGGGATTGTATTTATTACAACAGCCCCTGTAATTATCAAATTGGTGTTCAATAAAGGAGAAAAAAAAACCAGTAATTAGTTTTTCTATCAGCATCATTTCCTTTGGTGTATAGTTTCAAATATGGTGAATCCTGCAAAACAATATGGAATTTTTTCGCTCCCCGTAATTGTTGGAGCATTAGGTTTCTTTGTTGATGTCTATGATCTATTGTTATTCGGCATTATCCGAAAGCCCAGTTTAAGTTCCTTAGGTTTATCAACTGCTGAAGTGTTGAATCAAGGTGAGATCATCATTAGTGTACAAATGATCGGCTTGTTAATTGGCGGGATTCTTTGGGGAATTATGGGAGATAAAAAAGGGAGACTGAGCGTGCTTTTTGGATCCATTTTACTTTATTCATTGGCCAATATTGCCAATGGATTTGTTACTACAGTTCCTCAATACACTTTAATGAGATTTATTGCTGGAATAGGTTTGGCAGGCGAATTAGGGGCCAGCATTACTTTAGTGAGTGAATTGCTGCCGAAAGAAAAACGCGGAATTGCCTCTTCGGTTATTGCAGGCTTTGGCATATTTGGTGCAGTGTTTGCTTTTTTTCTGAAAGAAAATTTTGATTGGCGCACTTGTTATTTTATTGGTGGTGGAATGGGTTTAGCATTACTCGTTTTGCGAGTGAGTATTTTTGAAAGCGGCTTGTTTTGTGAATTGAAAGAAACCAAAATTGCTAGGGGTAATTTCTGGATGCTTTTTAATAATCGAGAAAGATTTTTCAGGTACCTAAAATGTATTTTAATTGGAGTGCCAGCTTGGTATGTTATTGGTGTATTGGTAACTTTCTCGGATCAATTTGGACTGGCATTTGGAATTCCCAATGTTGATCCTGGTAAAGCGATCATGTATCAATATGGAGCGATTGCATTTGGTGATCTAACTGTTGGGTTATTAAGTAATTATTTGAAAAGTAGAAAGAAAGCCTTGTTCATTTTTTATGCGATCACTATTTTTTTTACGGTATTGTATTTTTTACAAGATGGTGGAACTGCCCAAGGGATGTATTGGATTTGTGCAGGTTTAGGATTTGGTACAGGATTTTCAGTGGTATATATTACCATGAGCGCAGAACAATTTGGCACTAACCTAAGAGCTACCACGGCTATCTCTGTTCCTAATATGGTTAGAGGTGCATTGCCATTAATCATCTTACTTTTTAAAGTACTCAGAGAATATACAGGCAGTTATGTAACAGGTGGTTGGGTAACAGGTATTATCTTAATGGGAGTGGCTATTGTTGCGGCTTTCAGTATCAAAGAAAGCTTTGGTAAAGATTTAAATTTTGTAGAATATTGAAGGTTCAGAAAAAAATGATAAATTGATTGTATGACAGCAAAAAAAATGGGCGTTTTATCTTTACCTGTAATAGTTGCAGCGCTTGGATATTTTGTAGACATCTATGATTTGCTATTATTTACTATAGTGAGAGAGCCTAGCTTACAGGGAATAGGAGTAGAGCTAACTGATAAGGTTCAGGTATTGGCAGCGAGTACTAAAATCATCAACTGGCAAATGGTCGGTTTATTGATTGGGGGAATTTTATGGGGTACCATTGGCGATAAAAAAGGGAGACTTAGTGTTTTATTCGGATCAATTGCATTGTATTCCATTGCTAATTTTATTACTGGTTATGTACAAACTGTAGATCAATATGCATGGGCCAGATTTGTTGCAGGTGTTGGTTTGGCAGGTGAGTTGGGTGCAGGTATTACGTTGGTAAGTGAATTATTGCCTAAGGAAAAAAGAGGAGTGGGAACTTCTTTGGTTGCAGGCATCGGATTATTTGGAGCAGTGTTTGCTTACTTTATTTATAAAACCACCAACGACTGGAGACTCTGTTATAAAATTGGCGGAGGTTTAGGAATAGGATTATTACTAATGAGGATCTCTGTTGCAGAAAGCGGCATGTTTACCAATGTAAAACAACAAGAGGGAGTGCAGAGAGGCAATTTTTTTATGTTCTTGAATAATCGAAAAAGATTCAAGAAATATATTTTAGCCATTTTAATTGGATTGCCAACCTGGTATGTAATTGGTGTTTTAGTGAATCTAAGTAATCGATTTGCCAAAGAATTGTACGGCGATAATCAGATTGAAAGTGGTAGAGCAATCATGTATGCTTATGTTGGAATAGCTATTGGAGATATTTTGATTGGCTTAGTTAGTCAGTATTTTAAAAGCCGTAAAAAAGCATTGCTCTCTTTTTATTTATTGTGTATGCTAGCATTGGTATTATTCTATAGTGGATTCAATAATAGCGATAGTAGTATGTATGCTATATGCGGATTATTAGGATTTAGTACAGGGTTCTGGGCCATTTTTATTACCATGGGTGCTGAGCAGTTTGGAACCAACTTGAGAGCTACTGCAGCAACTACTATTCCCAATATGGTTAGAGGGGCATTGCCATTAATTAATTTATTGTTTTTAGATCTTCTTCAAAAATCTATGGGTTATAGTTTAATACAAAGCGGCATTATTACTGGAGTAATTATTATGGCCATTACATTGGTTGCTTTTTATTTTACAGAAGAAACTTTTCATAAAGATTTGAATTACATAGAAACTGCTGAATTGCCTTAAGTTAGCCAGAAAATGTCGCCATGCTTTTTTTAATCAAGAAGAAACAGACACCCATTGAAGATCCGGATAATCCGAAACGAAAAAAATTTCTGGTGATTCGTTTTTCTTCCATTGGCGATATTGTGCTTACTACTCCGGTTTTCAGGTGTTTGAAACAACAAATGGAAGGAGTGGAGATTCATTTTTTAACAAAAAGGTCTTTCAAAGCAGTTACAGAAGCCAATCCTTATATAGACCGTTTTCATTATTACGATAATAATTTAAATGAATTGATAATACAATTCAGAAAAGAACAATTCGATGGCATTATTGATCTGCATAAAAACTTTAGAACAGCATTGATTCAATTTCAATTGAGTGTTCCTCTCTATGCTTACAATAAAGAAAGTTGGGCCAAATTTTTATTGACCAGGTTTGGTATTAATCAAATGGCAAAAAGGCATATCACCGATCGATCTATGGATGCTATAGCGCCATTAGGTGTGGTGAATGATGGAATGGGTTTGGATTATTTTATTCCTGAAGACCAGGATGTTCCTGCAACAGATTTACCCACTTCGCATTTGGCCGGATTTATTGCCATTGTTATTGGAGCATCTTATTTTACTAAAAAATTACCTGTAGAAAAATTGAAAGCTCTTTGTTCGGCTTTGGATTTTCCAGTTGTATTAATTGGGGGAAAGGAAGACGCAAAAGAGGGCGATGCTGTTGCATCAATTAATTCTGTAAAAATTTATAATGCCTGTGGGAAATTTAGTTTAAACGAATCTGCTGATTTAATCAGGCGTTCTAAATTGGTGATTTCTCATGATACAGGATTTCAATATATAGCATGCGCATTAAATAAAAAAGTGTTGGCTATTTGGGGAGGTACATCTCCTTTGTTAGATGTAGAGCCATATTACGGCATTCATCAATTGGCTGCTCATGCGAATTCAGAAGCCTATAAAAATTTTATTGTACCTCATCTTTCCTGTCAACCCTGCTCTAATTATGGCACAAAAAAATGTCCCAAAGGACATTTTAAATGTATGCAACAACAAGATGTTCAAGCCATTGCAAGTGCAGCAAAACAATGGGTATAAAAAAAGGCAGAAATTGCTTTCTGCCTTTTTTTTAAATTTTCGGATTTGAATTAAAGTGTTTTCAATACTTCATTCATACTTCTTACAGCTTCTGCGCTTTTATTAAATTCAGCTTGTTCATCGGCATTTAATGTAAAGTCAAGTACTTTTTCCCATCCATTTCTGCCAATAGTTACCGGAACTCCTAAACAAATATCTTTCTGACCATATTCTCCGTCTAGACTAACACAGCAAGTAAATAATTTCTTCTGGTCACGAACTATGCTTTCAACTAAAGCAGCTCCTGCAGCTCCTGGCGCATACCATGCTGAAGTGCCAATAAGTTTAGTTAAAGTTGCTCCACCAACCATAGTGTCGTTTACAATTTGTTTTTGTTGATCGGCACTTAAAAAATTGCTTACAGGTGCAGAATTCCAGGTGGCATGTCTGATCAAAGGAATCATGGTAGTATCTCCATGACCACCCACAACAACAGCATTCAAATCTGAAGGGCTGCAACCTAAATGCTGGCTCAATTGATATTTGAATCTACTGCTATCTAAAGTACCACCCATTCCGATAATCCTGTTTTTTGGTAAACCAGTAGAAGTAAGTGCTAAATAGGTCATTGTATCCATTGGATTACTGATTACAATGATGATTGTGTTAGGAGAATATTTTAAAATATTTTCACAAACACCTTTTACGATACCTGCATTGGTGCCAATTAATTCTTCTCTTGTCATTCCTGGTTTACGAGGAATTCCTGAAGTAATTACTACAACATCACTACCTGCGGTTTTTGCATAATCATTGGTACTTCCAACAATTTTTGTATCAAAACCCAATAGAGCAGCAGTTTGCATCATATCCTGTGCTTTACCTTCTGCTAAACCTTCTTTTATATCCAATAAAACCAGTTCAGTACAAAGTTCTTTACGGGCAATATTGTCGGCACAAGTGGCTCCAACGGCTCCTGCACCTACTACGGTAACTTTCATAATTGCAATGTTTAGATTGATTAATTGAGGTTGTAAAGGTACAACTGTACTTTTACTTTCTGTTGATAAATTCGATTAATTCAGGCATTTCTACACCCATTTCCCAGGCTTTCAAAAATTCCTTCTTGTTGTCATATATAGCTACAAATGGGGTGAATTTTACTTGATAAAATGAAGGGATCAAGTATTTGGGATCCCTGCCCACTTTCATGTTGGGGTATAGATTGAGTTTGTATTTGTAGTAGAATTTTTTAATGTCTTCAAAATCCCGATAAGAAGCCCAAACAAATAGAACATTCTTAACACTATCTATTTTTTTAACTATTTCTGTTGCTTCATATTGACAATGGCTGCACTCCGGGCTGAAGTAAATAATAGCTGTATAATCGTAAGTAGGTAAATCCTTTTTGGCCAACCAACTGCTATCGGTTTGAAGCAGCCTGAATTCTGGCATTGCCTTAAATTTTTGGTATGGCGGAATGGTATCGATCGGGGATTGTCCGATGCTCAATAAATTAAAGGAACAAAATAGGGTTATAAAAATTAATTGTTTCATTTTGGGGATTTCTGGTTTGCTTCAATCATTCTCATTTCTTTTGCGTCTTGTAAAAATTCTGATGCGAAAATAAAATTATTCAGGAGTTGATCTTTGCTGAAAATAATGTCTTTGTTGGTTCCTTCCCATTGTTTTTTCCCCTGGTGCAAATAAACAATATGGTCTCCAATTTCCATCACACTATTCATATCATGGGTTACAACAATGGTGGTGATATTGTATTCCAGAGTAATTTCTTTAATGAGTTTATCTATGACCAAAGATGTCTGAGGATCTAAACCCGAATTGGGTTCATCACAAAAAAGGTATTGAGGATTTAAAACGATCGAACGAGCAATACCTACTCTTTTTTTCATTCCTCCACTTATTTCGGCTGGGAATCTATTATGTGCCTCTGTTAAATTTACCCTTTCTAAAACTTCTGCTGCTCTCTTTCTTTTTTCAGCAAGGGTCCAATTAGTAAACATATTTAGTGGGAACATCACATTTTCTACAACTGTCATTGAGTCGAATAATGCATTGCCTTGAAATAGCATGCCTATTTTTTGACGGAGTAATTTTCTTTCTTTTGCATCCATCGAAATCATATCGGCTCCATCATATGAAATAATTCCAGACTCGGGAGCAAATAAACCAACGATACATTTAGTAAGTACTGTTTTGCCACTTCCACTTGCACCAATGATCAAATTACATTTACCCGTTTCCATAACAGCACTAATGCCATCTAATATGGCTCTACCCTGAAAACTTTTGTGAATATCTTTTACTTCGATCATGTATCTGCAAACTACAAATAAGTTACCAATCTATCTCGATCTGATTTCTTAATAAATCCTCAAAAACATCTCTTTTTCTAATTAAGTAAACCTGACCATTTTTTAACATCACTTGAGCAGGTAAAAACCTTGAATTGTAATTGGATCCCATTTCAAATCCATAAGCACCTGCATTGTGAAATACCAATAAATCGCCTTCTCTCACTTCATTCAATGGCCTGTCCCAGGCAAAAGTATCGGTTTCGCAAATATTGCCCACCACTGCATAGTTCTTGATAGGACCGTCAGGATTGCTGATATTGCTGATTTTGTGATAGGATTCATAAAACATTGGCCTGATCAAATGATTGAAGCCACTGTTAATGCCAACAAAAGTAGCGGCCTTGTTGTTTTTGATCACATTTACGGAAGTAATAAAAGTTCCAGACTCACTTACCAGGTATTTACCAGGCTCAAACCAAACCTGAAATTTTTTATTATAGGTATCTTTTAATTTCTGCAATGTTTCATTCACTTTCTGGGCCAGTAATGGAATATCAGTGCCTGTTTCATTTTCTTTATATGGCACTTTAAATCCACCTCCTAAATCTATAAAAACCAACTCAGGAAAAAGTGGAACCAAGTCAAAGAAAATATCAGCAACTTGCATAAATACCGAAACATCTTTTATTTCACTACCAGTGTGTACATGCAGCCCCGCTATATTGATCTGATATTGTTGAACCAATGCGAGAATATTATCTAATTGTTCTAAAGGTATACCGAACTTACTTTTTTCGTGACCTGTAGAAATTTTTAAATTACCTCCAGCCATAATATTTGGCTGAAGCCTTATTCCTACCGGATAATCATGCCCATATTTTTTCCCAAATTTTTCTAAGTTAGATAAGCTGTCGATATTCACGTTTATCCCCATTGCAACAGTTTCTTCAATTTCTTCGAAAGCAATGCCATTACTGGTATATAAAATATTTGCAGGTTCAAAACCAGCCAGAGCAGCCAATTTGGCTTCATTGATAGAACTGCAATCGATATTGCATCCTAATGAACGAATATGTTTTAAAATATTGATATTGGTCAGCGATTTGCAGGCAAAAAAGAATTTTGCATTTACTTCAGTAAATGATTTTTGAAGTTGATTGTACTGGTCGGTAATCTTATCTGCATTGTAAACATACAATGGAGTACCAAAATTTGCTGCGAGTGAACTTAACTGATTGTTGCTGATGGTAAGAGACATGACGTAAAGATAATAACCATTCTTATTCAGGGTTATTTTCTTCTGTTGAATTGTCTGATTCTTCTTCTTTTTTAATGATCAATTCACCTTCTTCATTCACTTCAATAGCAGAAACATCACCATCGATAATTTCCTCATCAATGATGGCTTCGGCAATTGGCTGGTCGGTAAAGTCTTCCGGTCTGATTAAAGTTCCCTCAATCAATTGTTCCGCCAATACTTCTTTTATTTTTGGAAGATCAGATGTATTATTGATGCCGAAATAATCCATGAAAGTTTTGGAAGTTGCATATACCAATGGTTTGCCAGGCATTTGCTCATTTCTACCACTGATTAATATCAATTCTTTTTCCAGTAATTTTTGAATGCTATAGTCGCTATTCACGCCCCTAATAGCTTCAATTTCTCCTTTTGTGATGGGTTGCTTATAAGCAATAATGGCGAGTGTTTCCAAAGCCGCATTAGACAAACGCTTTAAAAATTTATCTCCATTTAATTGAGCAATGGTCTTATGAAAATCTTTTTTTGTAAGGAATTGCCATCCGCCGCCACTTTCGCGAACTTCAAAAGGATAAAATTCTGAATTGTATTTCTCCCTGATTCCTTCAACAGCAGATTCAACTTGATCAAGCGAAATTCTTTCTTCCAAAAATCCAAAACTATTGTTGATCAACTCAACTATGTCTAAAGATGTCAGTGGTTTTTCACTGGCAAAAATCAGCACTTCAATATGAGGTATTATTTCGCTTAAATCCATCTTAGAGAGTTATGAGATAAGAGTTATGAATTATGAGATATCAGATTTGAGTTGTATCAAACCTGAGTTAATAATATTATCCTTGTAATGCTGCCGCGCCACTCACAATCTCTGTTAATTCAGTAGTAATAGCTGCTTGACGTGCACGGTTATAACTGATCTTCAGTGATTTCAATAATTCATTGGCATTCTCACTTGCTTTATCCATTGCAGTCATTCTGGCTCCATGTTCACTGGCATTTCCATCTAATACTGCTTTGAATAATTGAGTGTTTAAAATTTTTGGCATCAACTCAGCAATCAATTGCTCTTTTGCTGGCTCAAATATAAAGTCTGATTTTTTTTGATTGACTGCTTTAGTTACTTTAGGAATCGGAAGAAATTGTTCAGCAGTAAATACTTGTGTTGCTGCATTTTTAAATTCACTGTATACAATTTCAACAGCATCAAATTCTTTGTTTTCGAATGCTTTCATGGCAGCTTGTGCTGCAGCTTGAACTGCTTCGAAATGAAGGTTCAAATAAATATCTTTAAAAGTTGCATCGGTTTTATAACCAGCCTTTGTTAATCCTTCAAATCCTTTCTTGCCAATATTCCAAATATGTACATTGCCTTTTTTAAATTGGGCATCATATTTTTCTTCAATGGTACTTTTTGCCAACTTAATCAAATTGGCATTATATCCACCACAAAGACCTCTATCGCTAGTAACAACAATTAATAATACTTTTTCAATAGTTCTTTCTTCTGCTAAAGCCAATGTCATTCCGCCTTCGATACTGCTCACAATATTGCTAAGCATCTCTTGTAGTTTTTTGGCATAAGGACGCATCTGTGTGATAGAGTCCTGAGCACGACGCAATTTTGCAGCACTTACCATTTTCATGGCTTTAGTAATCTGCTGAGTGCTTTGTACACTTTTGATTCTGTTTCTTACCTCTTTTAATTGACCTGCCATACGATAGAACTGTTTTGGGCTGCAAAAGTAGCCAAAACAGTCATAAATTCCAATACAAACTTGGCTTATTTAAATTGATAGGAGATCCCAATCCCATTTGCGGTTGGAGCCAATTGCCAGCTCCCCATTTGCTGTTCCAGTAATTTTCCGTTTTTTCGGTGATTACCATACTGAACCAGGTCGAAAATCAATAAAAATGCACCCTGTAAAAGCAGGCTATTCCCAATTCCGGTGGCCGATTCACTATTCATTCTGGCGCCTCTTTCCTTCAAATAAAGCCCTGTGGTGATATAAGCCAGATCCAGCCCTGTATTCAATAAAAGCAATTTTTCGGTTTTTTGCTGGGCAATCAGATTTTCATTAAAAGAAATGGTCCTTTTGAGTTCATTTCTTACGCCAATGAGGCCATATACAGCTACCCCCATGTTAACCAGGTTCCAATAAGCATTGGTTTTAAAAAAATATCGATCCGCTCCAACAGCATTGGTAGCTGAAATGCTTCCTTGAATGATATTGACTCCTGCCCAGGCGGCCAAAATGGTACTATTTGTCTTGTTTTTATTGATTCTGTCCAATGTCTATGAATCATGCATGATGGCTTGACCATCTAGATTTTTACCAATCAAAAGACTGATAAATAACAGATATAATAGATTCGTACTTGGTCTCATGTTGATCTCAATCAAAAGCTTACCTTTGCCGGCTCTCAATCAGAGTGCCAAATTGACTAAAAAAAATCTTTTGCACGTTGTTTGACTGTTAAATTTTTTCTTATTAGAGCAATTATTATATGTTGAAGTTTATTTCTAAGTTATTCGGTGGCAGTAAAAGTGAAAAAGATGTGCAGGTTTTAATGCCTATCGTCGAAAAAACCAAACAGTTTTTTCAGCATTATCAAACCCTTTCAAACGATGAACTTCGGGCAAAAACCAGTTCATTTAAAGAAAGGATCCAAAGTCATCTTTCCAGTATTGATGCAGCAATTGCTGCTCAAAAAGCAGCAGCGGAAGCCCTTCCTGAAAATGATATTCATGGAAAAGACAGTATTTATCAGCAAATCGATAAACTAAAAAAGGAAAGGGATCAAAAAATTGAAGAAGCATTGAGTGATATTCAACCCGAGGCTTTTGCAGTGATCAAAGAAACTGCTCGGAGGTTTAAGGAGAATGCTGTTTTAAAATCTACAGCTACGCAATACGACAGAGATTTGAGTGTTCGAAAAGATTACATCACTATAGTTGGAGATCAGGTTGAGTATAAAAATACCTGGACTGCTGGCGGTGGAACTGTTTTATGGAATATGGTTCATTACGATGTTCAGCTAATTGGTGGTAGTGTTTTGCATCAAGGAAAGATTGCTGAAATGGCAACCGGAGAAGGTAAAACATTGGTATCAACTTTGCCAGCCTATTTAAATGCATTGGCAGGCGAGGGTGTTCATATTGTAACAGTGAACGATTATTTGGCAAAAAGAGATAGTGAATGGAATGGTACAATATTCGAATGGTTGGGTTTAACAGTAGATTGTATTGATAAGCATGAGCCCAATAGTGAGGCAAGAAGAAAAGCCTATTTAGCAGATATTACCTATGGTACCAATAACGAATTTGGTTTTGATTATTTGAGGGATAATATGGTGCATAATCCAGAAGAGATGGTTCAAAGAAAACACCATTTTGCAATGGTGGATGAAGTGGATTCTGTGTTGATTGATGATGCAAGAACGCCATTGATTATCTCTGGACCTATTGGACATCAAACTGGAGAACAGCAATTCTTTGAATTGAAACCAAGAATTGAAAAATTAGTGGATGCACAAAAAAGAGCTACCCAACATTTCTTAACAGAAGCCAAGAAAAAGATTGCTGAAGGCAATGATGATCCTAAAGATGGTGGATTGGCTTTGTTCCGTGCACATAGGGGTTTACCTAAGAACAGTGCTTTAATAAAGTATTTGAGTGAGCCTGGTATGAGGGTGAAATTGCAAAAATCTGAAAACTATTATTTGGCAGATCAGCAAAGAGAAATGCCGATAGCCGATAAAGAATTGTATTTCTATATTGATGAAAAAAATAATTCAGTAGAACTTACAGACAAAGGAATTCAATTGATTACAGGGGCAGGTGAAGACACAAGTTTTTTTGTATTACCTGATATTAGTTTGTCTTTGGCAGCAGTAGATAAAGATGCATCATTAGACGCTGATCAAAAATTACATAAGAAAGAATCCATCATTAATGAATACTCTGTAAAAGCTGATCGTATTCATACGGTTCAACAATTATTAAAAGCCTATACATTATTTGATAAGGATGTAGAATACGTAGTAATGGATGGTGGCGTAAAAATTGTTGATGAACAAACAGGTCGTATACTTGATGGAAGAAGGTATTCCGATGGTTTGCATCAGGCCATTGAAGCAAAAGAAAATGTGAAGATAGAAGCAGCAACTCAAACCTATGCTACTGTTACATTACAGAATTATTTTAGAATGTATCATAAGTTGGCAGGTATGACAGGTACTGCGGAAACTGAAGCTGCTGAATTATGGGATATTTATAAATTAGATGTGGTAAGTATTCCAACGAATGTTACTGCTATAAGAAAAGACGAGCAGGATTTGGTGTTTAAAACCAAGCGCGAAAAATTTGGAGCTGTAATTGAAGAGATTCAAAAACTTATATTCCCATATTCGCACTACAAAACAACAGGTGAAAATGATAGTCTTGGAAATCCCGTTCCTGAGTTTGATAATAAGGGTAATCTAATTCCTGTTCCAAATCCTAAAACAGGCAATATTGAGCCTAAAACAGCAAGACCTGTTCTAGTAGGTACTACTTCAGTTGAAGTAAGTGAATTATTGAGTAGAATGCTTCGCCAAAAACAAATTCCACACAATGTATTGAATGCAAAGCAGCATGCCAGAGAAGCACAGATAGTTGCAGAAGCAGGATTTGCAGGAGCTGTTACCATTGCTACCAATATGGCTGGTCGTGGTACGGATATTAAACTGGGGCCAGGAGTAAAAGAAGCTGGTGGGTTGGCTATTCTAGGTACCGAACGTCATGAGTCTCGAAGAGTAGATCGTCAGTTGAGAGGTCGTGCAGGTCGTCAAGGAGATCCAGGATCATCATTGTTCTTTGTTTCATTAGAAGATGATTTGATGCGCATGTTTGGAAGCGAAAGAATTGCTAAAGTAATGGACTTTGCAGGATACAAAGAGGGAGAAGTGATTCAGCATAGCATGATCACTAAATCAATTGAACGTGCTCAAAGAAAAGTGGAAGAGAACAACTTCGGTATAAGAAAACGTTTATTGGAGTATGATGATGTAATGAATAAACAACGTACCGTAATTTATTCAAAAAGAAACCATGCATTGTTTGGAGAAAGATTGGCATTGGATTTAGACAATGCGATGTATGGAGTTGCCGAAGGATTAGTGAATGCATTTAAGGAGCAAAATGATTATGAAGGTTTCCGCCTGGCAGTAATTGTGAATTTTGGTATCGACTCAAGTATTAGTGCAGAAGAATTAAGCAAATCTTCAGAGAATCAATTAACTGAAAAATTATATTCTGAAG
>REAV01000081.1 GCA_004294465.1 Sphingobacteriia bacterium
TCATAACTCATAACTCATATCTCATAACTTTTATCTCTATTTCATCTCCCACACAAGCGCACTCGCTCCTAATATTGCTGCATCAGATTCTTTTAAATGGCTCACCAAAATCTTTACTTTATTTTGAAAAACTTGGATCAGATTGGCTTCCATGTAATCTCTGGTTGGCTTTAAAATATAATCACCAGCTTTAGTGAGCCCGCCAAATAATACAATAGCTTCAGGATTTGAAAACATCACAAAATTAGCCAAAGCCATGCCTAAGATTTTTCCGGTATAGTCAAAAATTTCTTTAGCCAATTCGTCTCCTTCTATAGCTGCATCATGCACTTGTTTAGAATCAATTTTTTCTTTGGGAATTTTTCTGAGCAAACTAGGCTTGTCGCTTTTTTCTAAAAATTCTAAGGCATTTAACCGAACCCCAGTTGCGGAGGCATAACTTTCTAAAGATCCATGTTTACCAGTTCCTTCATGATATCTACCATCTGGTATAATAATCGTATGTCCTAATTCTCCAGCAAATCCATCGTGTCCATAAATTAATTTTCCATTGGCTACAATTCCACTGCCTACACCAGTTCCTAATGTGATCATGATAAAATCATGCATATCCTGCGCAGCACCATACATCATTTCTCCAATAGCAGCTGCATTGGCATCATTGGTTAATACTACTGGTAATTTAAATTTATCTTCTATCATTTTACCGAAAGGAATAATTCCTTTCCAAGGAAGATTGGCAGCATGTTCAATGGTGTTTTTATAATAATTTCCATTGTGTGCGCCAATGCCAATTCCTTTAATTCTTCCCACACCTCCAGCTTGTTCTATAAATGGAGCAAGACATAAATAAAGTTCATCAATAAATGGCTCTACCGTCAAGTGCTTTTTGGTGCTCATTTCTCCCGAGAATAATAAATTCCCCACTTTGTCTACAATGCCATATTTAGTGCCTGTACCGCCAATATCTATTCCGATAGCCAATGGTTCCATTGCTTGATTGTTCATCCCCTTTTCTTTTTTTGTACTCATCGTTACACAGTTTATTCGTAATAACTAAAACAAGAGATATGAGTTATAAGATATGAATTAAGAGATACATTTTTGAGATAAGAGATATGAATTAAGAGATATGAGATACATTCTCTTCTTTCTTATCGTTTATCTTTTATCTCTTATCTCTTATCTCTTATCTCTTATCTTTTATCTCTTATCTTTTATCTCTTATCTCTTATCTTTTATCTTTCCTAATGCCCTCCGCTCACTTTTACATCATAGTCTATACCTTGTGCTTTCAAAATAGATTTAGCTTTCACTGCATAGAAAGCCATGTATGCAAAACATACAACACCTACGATATAACTATTTTGAATTCCTAAAATATCATCTGATGCAACTACTCCTTGAATATAACTAATAATTCCACCTCCCATGATCATCATGATCAATAAGCTGCTTCCCTGATTGGTATGTTTGCCTAAACCAGCAACACCCAAAGTAAAAATACATGGCCATAATGTGCTACAGAATAGTCCTACACTTGTAAATGCAAATACACTTACCATGCCCGATGTAAGCATGCCAATGATCAATGCAATTATTCCTAATGAAGAAAAAATCAGCAACATTCTTGCAGGACTTCCTTTACTCATTATATCGCCAGCAATCATTACAATAATGACCAATCCATACACATAAAACATTGTAATATCATGTTGAGCAATTGCATTCACAATTAAGAAAACACCAAATGCTAAATAAGGCATTAAGAAATTAAGGATTTTTTTGGCACCTGCACTTACATCAAATGCGCCCACAGCACCAGTCCATCTGCCCATCATCAAACTCGCCCAATACAAAGAAACAAAAGGAGCAATATTGGCTGTGTCAATGTTTAAATGCTGTTTCATGTATTCTGGCAAATTACTAGCCGTAGAAACTTCTACTCCAACATATACAAAAATGGCAATCATTCCTAAGACCAACTGAGGATAGCTAAAGGGTGTTGGTCTATGCAAAACTTTTTCTTTACTTTCTGCTTCTTCATTAGCAACTTCTTCCAAGTCAATTTTATTTGGAACCGAAGAGAACTTAAAAAAGATGGCAACTAAAATAAAAGCCAATCCTAAAATCAGATATGGTGTTTTTACGCTTTCAATACTTGCTTCCGTAGAACCAGAACTAACACTTCCGAAAATAGCAAAACTCACAATCAATGGTCCGATGGTGGTTCCAAAATTATTCACTCCGCCACCCAGGTTTAATCTTTGGGATCCTGTTTTTGGATCGCCAATTACTATGGCCAATGGATTGGCAGCAATTTGTTGTAATGAAAAGCCTAATCCAACAATGAACAAGCCTGTGATCATTAGTGTAAATGAGGCATTATTGGCCGCTGGATAAAATAATAAAGTACCAATTGCTGAAATGATCAGCCCTAAAACGATTCCATTCTTATAGCCGATTTTGTTCAATACATCGTTTCCAATCAATTTTGAGATACCAAAATAAATTAAAGAACCTACTGTATAGGCTACATAAAAAGCTAAAGAAACAATCTGACTCTGTGCTTGAGATAAATTAAACGCTTTTTTGAAAACAGGGATTAGAATGTCATTACTGGCTGCAACAAAGCCCCAGAAAAAAAATACGGTAATCAAAGTACCAAATTGTGACCATTTTGTAGGTTGGCTCATAACAATCGTTGATTTAATATTAGTAAGCTGTAAAATAGGAATAATTTAAAGAAGGGAAAATTTTAAATACGAAATTTGATGGAATCAGTTAAATAACTAACTTGAAAAAGATTAAAAATTGCCAGAATGGAGATTATTCATGTAAGTGCTGAATGCTATCCTGTAGCCAAAGCAGGTGGACTGGGAGATGTAGTAGGCGCTTTGCCCAAGTATCAGTGTAAGGCAGGAGATATTGCAAAAGTGGTCATGCCTATGTATCGTACTAAATTTTTGTATGAAAATGAATGGGACGTAGATTTTAAAGGGAGCGCTAATTTAGGGAATTGGTATTTTGATTTTACAGTAATAAAAGAACGTACCAATAAATTAGGATTCGATTTGTATTTAGTAGACATTAATGGATTACTGGACCGACAAAAAATTTATGGCTACGACGACGATGCAGAAAGATTTACAGCATTTCAAATAGCTGTAGTGAATTGGATCAGTAATTGGGAACATCGTCCAGATATTGTGCATTGTCATGATCATCATACTGCACTTATTCCATTTATGATGCAGTATTGTTATGCGTATCAGTTTTTGGCCAATGTGCCAACTGTATTAACAATTCATAATGGCCAATACCAGGGCTGGATGGGCTGGAATAAAAGTACCTATATTCCTAGCTGGGATCTTTGGAAAAGAGGAATGCTGGATTGGGCGGGAAATATTAATCCTTTGGCTTCAGGAGTGAAATGTGCAGGAAAAGTAACTACAGTTAGCTGGAGTTATATGGAAGAATTAAGAGTAAGTGCTAATGGTTTAGAGCAATTATTTGAATATGAAAAGGGAAAATGTATTGGTATTTTAAATGGAATTGACAATGAGGTTTGGGATCCTTCAACGGATACTTATCTCGATCACCATTTTAGCATAAAATCGGTAACCAAAGGCAAAGAAAAAAATAAGGAAATATTATGTGAGCAGTTTGATTTAGATGCCTCCAAGCCATTATTTGTATTCATTGGAAGGTTGGTAGGCGAAAAAGCAGCTGAAATTTTACCAGATGCTATTAAAACAGCCATATTTAATACGCAGGGTAATGCTTCATTTCTTATCTTGGGCAGTGGTGATACTTCCGTAGAATGGGCATTTCAACAAATGGCTGGAGAGTTTAAAGGAATTTTTAATGCTGTTATTGGCTATGATGAAAAGTTGAGCCATAAAATGTATGCCGGTGCAGATTTCTTATTGATGCCAAGTAGGGTAGAGCCATGTGGTTTGAATCAAATGTATGCCATGCGTTATGGAACAGTGCCGATTGTAAGAAGTACGGGAGGATTAAAAGATACGGTGTTGGATATGGGCGATTTTGAAGGATATGGAATCCGATTTGATCAGGCAACTGTACATGATATTGATTATTCAATCGGAAGAGGAGTGTCTGTTTATCAGGATAAAAAACACATGGAATGGATGAGGAAAAAAATGATGTCGATTGATCATAGTTGGGAAGGAACAGTCAATCAATACAAAGAAGTTTATTTGAGTTTAAAGTAAAATGTAACTATATGAGAACAACGATTTCCAATTCAGTATTAGCCGTTATTTTAGGTGGTGGTGCTGGTTCAAGATTATTTCCATTAACATTAAGTAGATCGAAGCCTGCAGTTCCTATTGCGGGTAAATATCGATTGGTAGATATTCCCATTAGTAATTGTATCAATAGCAATATCAATAGAATGTTTGTGTTGACTCAGTTCAACTCAGCTTCTTTGAATAAGCATATCAAAAACACCTATCATTTCAGCGCATTTAGTTCGGGGTTTGTAGATATCTTGGCTGCAGAACAAACACCTGATAATGCAGGATGGTTCCAGGGTACTGCCGATGCGGTTCGTCAATCTCTACGACATATTTCCAGTATGGAGTTTGAGCATATATTAATTTTAAGTGGGGATCAGTTATATCAAATGGACTTCACTGAAATGTTGGCCAACCATATCGAAAAAAATGCAGACATTTCAATTGCTACTATTCCGGTAGATGACAGGGATGCTCCTGAATTTGGTATTTTAAAAACCAATGATGATAATACCATTGCCTCATTCATAGAAAAGCCAAGCAAAGATATTTTAGCCGATTGGGCGAGTGATACAGGTGCAGTAATGCAAAAGCAAGGAAGAAATTATTTGGCTTCCATGGGTATTTATATTTTCAATAAACAAGTGTTGTATAAATTATTAAATGAAACTTATCCTGCAGCTACTGATTTTGGAAAAGAAATAATGCCAAATTCAATAGAAAACTACAATGTAGCAAGTTTTCAATATGATGGATATTGGACAGATATTGGTAATATTTATTCTTTTTATGAAGCCAATTTAGCACTCACACAGGAAGTGCCTTTGTTTAATTTATTTGATAACGAAAAAACGGTATTTACACGTGCAAGAATGTTGCCACCTGCAAAAATCAGTGGTACTACTTTAGAGAGAACCATTATTGCAGAAGGATCCATCATTAATGCAAGTAGAATAGAGCAAAGTGTTGTAGGTATTCGTTCGAGAATTGGGTACGGATCCACCGTAGTGTCTACCTATATCATGGGGAATGATTATTATGAAACCATCGAAGAGATGAGCATGAACATAGAAAAGGGAATGCCAAGAATAGGAATTGGAGAAAGATGTTATATCAAAGATGCAATCATCGATAAAAATTGCAGAATTGGTAACGACGTACGAATCAATGGAGGTAAGCATTTGGCCAATGTAGACCATCCTTTATATACCGTAAAAGATGGAATTGTAGTAGTCAAGAAAAGAGCTGTTTTACCAGATGGATTTGTAATTTAATATTTTAACAACGATTGCTATGGCTTCATCAACCCCAGTTGCTGCTTCTTCGGGTATAGCTACTAAACCCAGGTTAAGTTTAGCTCAGATCTTTTTTATGAGTTTTGGATTTTTAGGGATTCAATTCGGATTTGCATTGCAAAATGGAAACACGAGTAGAATCTTGCGTTCATTTGGAGCCGATGTAGAACAGTTGCCCATGTTTTGGATTGTTGCTCCACTGGTAGGAATGATTGTTCAACCTTTAATTGGTCATTACAGTGATAGAACTTGGAATCGTGTAGGAAGAAGAAAGCCCTATTTTTTGGCAGGCGCTTTATTGTCTTCTGCTGCTTTGGTTTTTTTACCGAATTCAGGTACAGTTTCTTCGATTGTTCCGGCACTATGGATTGGAGCAGGTATGGTCATGATTATGGATGCATCATTCAATGTAGCGATGGAACCATTTCGTGCATTGGTTGCCGATAATTTACCCGATACTCAAAGAACGAGTGGATTTGCCATTCAAACTTTTTTAATTGGTGTAGGAGCTGTAGTTGGATCTGAATTGCCTTCTTTTTTAGCAAAGAATGGTTTTTCTCAAGAAGCAGGTACATCAGGTGTTGCAGATAATATTCGATATGCATTTTATATTGGTGCAGCTGTTTTTGTAGGGGCTATTTTAGTTACGGTTTTTAAATCGAAAGAATATCCACCTGCTGAGTATGAAAAATACCATGGCAAAAATGAAGCGGTAGCTAAAGCAGGAATTAGCGAAATTTTCAAAGACTTCGCAAAAATGCCAAGAACCATGAAGCAACTGGGTTTGGTGCAATTTTTTTCTTGGTTTGCTTTATTTAGTATGTGGGTCTTTACTACAGATGCAGTAGCAACACACGTGTATGGATTAACAGGTGATTATGCAAAATCAGTAGAATACAATAGTGCAGGAAATATTGTGAGTTCTGCATTTGGAACCTATAATTTAGTGGCTGCTGTCTACGCTTTATTTTTACCAGTTGTTGCAAAATATTTAGGAAGAAAAGGAACACATGCGTTTTCATTAATTGCTGGTGGAGTAGGACTTATTTCAATCTATTTTATCAAAGATCCAACCATGCTTAGATATTCAATGATTGGCATTGGCCTTGCATGGTCCAGTATTTTGGCAATGCCTTATGTGATCTTATCGGGTTCAATTCCTCCTGGTAAATTGGGAATTTATATGGGTATTTTTAATTTCTTTATCACTTTGCCTCAAATCATCAATGGAATTTGTGGCGGCTGGATTGTAAAACATATTTATAATGGGCAACCCATTTATGCTATTGTACTAGCAGGGTTTTTTATGCTCTGCGCAGCTATAAGTGTTTTATTTGTGTATGATGAAGGAGCTATCAAAATAAAAGAATCCGCAAAATAATTGTATGAGAAATTGCTTTTTAACTGGGCTATTATTTTTAATAGTAAGCTGCACGAATGCACAGTATGCAAAAGTTTATCCAACGGGATGGTTTGTGGGAATGAAATGGAATAAAGTGCAAGTGATTGTTCAGGGCACTTACGAAGGATTCAATCAAGAAAAAGTTAGGATCAGTTATCCAGGAGTGCAGTTGCAAAAAGTACATCAATTCGAAAACAGCAAATACCTTGCTTTAGATCTATTGGTTGCTCCTTCGGCAAAGCCTGGAAATGTTCCCATTGAATTTATTCAAAATAGTAAAGCTCATGCAATCAACTGGCCACTAAAAGCCAGAAGGGCCAATATGGGAAAAGATTTTGCGCAAGGAATTACTCAAAAAGATTTTGTTTATTTATTGATGCCCGATCGATTTAGTAATGGAGATTCCTCCAATGATCGGATTAAAGAATATAGAGATACTACTTGTAACAGTGCTTCTCCAATTTTAAGACATGGGGGCGATTTGCAAGGAATTCAAAATCGGTTGGATTATCTAAGTGATTTAGGTGTTACAGCGCTTTGGCTTACACCCGTTATAGAAAATGATATGCCATTGCAAAATGAACAAGCTGGTATGGTGGCAGGATATCATGGGTATTGGTTTACCAATCATTATGCTATAGACAAAAGATTTGGCGGAGATGCCGCATATAAAAATTTAATTAATGCAGCGCATTCAAAAGGAATAAAAATTATTCAAGATGCTGTATACAATCATATCGGAATTGAACACTGGATGTACAAAGATGCGCCATCAAAAGATTGGGTGAATCAATGGGATAAATATACCAGTAGCAATCATCGTGATGAAGCTTTGTATGATATTAATGGAAGCGCGGCAGATAAAAAAATAATGCTGGATGGCTGGTTTGTTCCCCATTTGCCTGATATCAATCAGCGAAATCCTTTTGTTGCAAATTATTTGATTCAACATGCACTTTGGACAGTAGAAGAGTATGGCATTGATGGATGGAGGGTAGATACCTATAAATACTGTGATGAAGCATTTTTAAATAAAGTGAATACAGCTTTAGAAAATGATTTTCCTTCCATTACAATCGTAGGAGAAGCAGTTGCGAATACCGTAACTGGGAGCGCTTATTTTGCTAAGAATAACATGCAGCCAGCATTCAAACATAATTTACAATCGTTATTAGATTTTCCATTGAGTTATTCTATGATGGATGCAATCAACCAGCCATTTGGTTGGACCAATGGGGTGAATAAACTCTACATGACTTTGTCTCAGGATTTTTTATACAAAGCGCCAGAAAAAAATTGGATCTTCTTAGACAATCATGATACAGAAAGATTTATATCTATGATTGATCAGGATATGAATAAATTCAAAATGGGGATGAATTTATTGTTCACTTTACGTGGCACACCTCACTTGTATTATGGGACAGAAGTCTGGATGAAAAATTTTAAAGATCCGAACGATGGAATGGTCCGTTTAAATTTTCCTGGGGGCTTTAATGATGGTCAATTCAATAAATTTTTAGCTTCTGGAAGAAATAAAACAGAAGAAGAAGCTTTTAGTTATGTAAAAAAATTAGCCAATTATAGAAAGAATAATACTGCTTTACAAACAGGAAAATTAATGCAATGGATTCCTAAAGATGGGGTATATGTTTATTTCAGGTATAATGCTGATCAAACATTCATGATTGTATTTAATTCTTCTAAAGATGTGAAAGAAGTTAAACTAAACAGTTTTCAAGAGCGAACAAAAAATTATTCAAAAGGAGTAGATATAGTCACTGATAAGCAATATGGTACTAGTTTTTCAATCGGTCCGAAAGAATCGATGGTGTTGAAATTGCAATAATGAATTCATCAATTCAAACAAATGAATCAAAAAATTTTTCTATTAATTGTATGCTGTTGTTTAGCAGTTACCTCAACAGTACATGCTCAGGAAATTAATTATAGTGCCTATAAAAAATATGCATTTCCAACTGAGTTAACAAGCGCAGCCACTGGTGGTAAAATTGCCTGGGCTTTGGATTCTGCCGGAAGAAGAAATGTATATGTTGCAGAATCACCGAATTATCTACCAAGAAAATTAACCAACTTTAATGAAGATGATGGACAGGAAATAACCAGCGTATCTATTTCTGATGATGGTAATTGGGTGGTATTTGTAAGAGGAGGGGAGCACAGTGGTAATTGGGAAACAGGGTTGCCCGTTAATCCCAATTTTGATTTAGTGGCATATAAAGTTCAAATTTTAAGTGTGCCCTTTCAAGGAGGTAAAGTACAGTCTTTATCGGAAGGTGATTTGCCTGCAATTTCTCCCGATAGTAAGCAATTAGCATTTATTAAAAATGGTCAGGCATGGATTGTTTCCATCAATAACAATGCCCCTGCAAAAAATATTTTTACAACCAGAGGAAATGTTGGTTCCTTAGAATGGTCACCGAATGGGCAACAGCTTTTATTCACTGCAAATCGACAAGATCATTCAATTATTGGAATTTATACTAACGGTCAACAAAATTTGAAATGGGTATCTCCATCTTTCAATAGAGATCAATCACCTCATTGGTCTCCTGATGGTAGTTCAATTGTTTTTGTAAGAACTCCAGGAACTGGTGGTGCACCCGATTCTATATTGAGTAGAAAACACATTCCCTGGTCGATTCAGAAAACAGATATTGCAACCGGAAAAACTACTCAATTGTGGAAAGCGCCAACTACATTAAGGGGTTCTTATCCAACAACACATGGTGGAACCAATTTGCACTGGGCTGCCAATAATCAGATAGTATTTATGTCTTATGAAGATGGTTGGCCGCATCTGTATTCGATTTCAGCTGCTGGCGGCAAACCAATTTTATTGACACCAGGAAATTACATGGTAGAACATGTGCAACTGAGTGCAGACAAAAAATGGTTAGCTTTTAGTGCCAACACAGGGCCAGATAGTAAAGATATAGAGCGAAGACATGTTGCAAGAGTTGCAGTGGATAAAGCAGGAATTGAGCTGCTCTCACCAGGTACTGGTTTAGAATGGACGCCAGTTTTTACAGAGGATTCAAAAAAAATAGTTTTTCTAAGTGCTACTGTACAACGCCCTCCAGTACCTACAATAATCGATCTTGCTACCAATTCAATCCAATTAATCGGAAAATTCCTTATTGATCCTGCATTACCTCAGCACCAATTTGTAAGTCCGGAACAAGTGATTTTTACAGCTCCCGATGGCGTTAAAGTGCATGCTGATTTATTTAAAGCAAATGGACCGGGAAGAAAGCCAACCATTGTGTATGTTCATGGTGGACCTCCTCGTCAAATGTTATTGGGATGGAATTATTCCGATTATTATTCCAATGCGTATTCTTCCAATCAATACTTAGCCAGCAAAGGGTTCAACGTGCTAGTAGTTAATTATCGGTTAGGAATTGGATATGGATTTGAATTTCACAAGCCAGCGAATGGAGGTGCTGCTGGGGCTGCTGAATATTTAGATATCAAAGCAGCAGGAGAATGGTTAAAGCAACAACCATTTGTAGATCCATCAAAAATTGGTATTTATGGAGGATCTTATGGTGGTTATCTTACTGCATTGGCTTTGGCAAGAGATTCTAAGTTATTTGCAGCTGGCGTAGATATTCATGGGGTTCATGATTTTACGGTTAATCTTTTAGCCTCCAATTCGAATGAAAAGTACGAAAAATCACCAGATCTAGATAAAGCCTTGAAAACTGCCTGGCAATCTTCTCCAGTGGCTTCCATAGCTACCTGGACATCACCAGTCTTGATTATTCATGCCGATGATGACCGAAATGTACGTTTTAACCAAAGTGTAGATCTTATTAAAAGACTATCAAAAAAAGGAGTATCTCATGAAACTTTAATGGTTGTGGACGATACGCATCATTGGATGAAGCATTCCAATGCAGAATTGGTATACCAGGCTGTGGCTGATTATTTTGTAAAAACCTTTAAAAACTAGATTTTTAGTATTTTTGAGTACCATAAATTTCATTTAGATGAAAAAACCAGTACACTTTGAGACCGGATGTGCCCATTGTAATGTAAGAATGCACTCTGTTTTTAATGTATTAGAAAGTGATCAGCTGAATGAAATGAACATGCATAAGTCTTGTAGTACTTACAAGAAAGGTCAATATGTATTTGCCGAAAATGGATTGCCAACCGGTTTATTTTGCGTCAATAGTGGGAAAATAAAAATAACTACAACAGGGTTTGATGGAAAAGAGCAAATTCTGCGCCTGGCTAAATCTGGTGATATTGTAGGATATCGTGCCTTAATTTCTAATGAAAGATATGCATCATCTGCAGTAACCTTGGAAGATGCTTCTATTTGTATTATTGATAAAGCTTATTTTTTCAAGGCTTTGGAATCTACTCCAAAACTCATGTTTGAAGTGGTGAAAAAAATGAGTAGGGATCTAAAAGAAGCCGAGGATCATATAGTGTCATTGTCTCAAAAGAATGTCAGAGAACGTATGGCAGAAGCCCTGCTATTTTTAAAAGCCACTTATGGTTTTGAGGCAGATCAGCAAACAATCAATGTAAGCCTTACCAGAGAAGAGATTGCCGATTATGTAGGCACTTCCACGGAAAGCTGTATCAGGCTTTTATCTGAATTCAATCAAGACAAAATGATTGCATTGAATGGTAAAAAAATAAGCATCATTAACCTCCCTATGCTTATACAAACGGCCAATATAGAAGATTAGCAAATTAAATATGATAAAAATCATGTTTCAGCTTAGTTGTTCTCATGTTTTCCCAAAAATAACTTACGCACTTTTGTATAGTAAATTACTATATCATGTGCAAACATGCCGACCAAACCAAAGAAGTTATTGATCACCTTTTAAATGATGTTTATCCATTATTAGATCTAAAGATTGATCATGCGCTGCAGTGCTTCAATTTGGGCGCTAGTATTACTCCTGAAAAAGATTTGATTAATGATTTGCTCGTTAATCTTAAACATGAGTTTCATTCCTTGGCTACTTACGAGGAGAAATTGGTTTTTCCTTCTGTTTTGAAAGTTTTCCATGCAAAAAAAGCAAAAACAAGCCTTCCAAATCTGGGGGATTTATTACAGCTTACCAACCGGAAAGAAAATAGAATAAATCATTATGTAGCAAAGATTGACCAATTAATCAATTACCATTTATGGGAAACGGGGAAACAAGAAGAATTGGTCTATGCATTTTCTAACAATTTTGTTCAAGAAAAAGCCTGTTGGAATAAAATGATCCAAGATAGATTATCGTCATGTAATTGTTTTAAAAAGAACTATTTTGAAGTAGCTCGTTTGTATGAAGATAATTTATTAAATTTAGCTAATAGGTCTTCGAAAAAAAATTGATGAAATAGCATTTTGTAAATGATTAAATCTGTTTTACATAATACAAGTTGTTTTCATTGCGGAGATGAATGCCAAAAGGATAATTTAGTTTCTTTTGATGATAAATCCTTTTGTTGTTCAGGATGTAAAACAGTGTTCCAGATTTTAAATAAAAACAATCTTTGCGATTATTATAGTTTTAATGAAGTTGCAGGAGTTAAGCGGATCGAAAATAGTAATGTACAAAAATTTGCATTCTTAGATAATCCTGATTTATCAGCCCGCTTAATTGTTTTTTCCAACCAACAACAAACAGCGGTTAACTTTTACTTGCCTCAAATGCATTGTAGTTCATGTTTGTGGCTTCTAGAAAATCTGCACAAACTAGATGGAGGGATTGTATTTTCCACTGTCAATTTTCCTGACAAGCAAGTAACCGTTTATTTTAACCCAGCAATATTATCTGTAAGACAAGTAGCTGAATTATTGAGCTCAATAGGGTATGAACCTCATATTTCATTGGACACCAATAATACTAAGCAAAAAGAGCAACATTTTATTGCGCGTAAAGCAACCATTAAAATTGGTATCGCAGGATTTTGCTTTGCCAATATCATGTTGTTGAGCTTCCCAGAATATTTAGGGTTGGATACTTTGGCGAAAGACGGGCTTTCTGCAACAGTTTTTCGTTGGTTGAATCTGTTTTTGTCCTTGCCCGTTTTATTATACAGCGGGAGTGAATTTTTTGTAAATGCCTGGTATGGGTTTAAACAAAAAATACTCAATATTGATGCGCCAATTGCATTGGCTTTGGCTGTAACATTTACACGAAGCATCTATGAAATAATCAGTGTGGTGGGAGGTGGTTATTTAGACAGCATGTCAGGTATTATATTTTTCATGCTTGTTGGAAGGGCATTTCAAACCAAAACATTTGCCAATTTAAAGTTCAATAGAGATTACACGTCTTATTTTCCAATCGCCGTTTGTAAAATCGATCAAGAAAAGGAGGAGTCTTATTTATCGGTGAGTGAAATAAAAATTGACGATACTATCAGAATTAGAAATCAGGAAGTGATTCCTGTAGATGGAATACTTATTAAAGGACAGGCCAATATTGATTATAGTTTTGTAACTGGAGAAAATGAAACCAGCCTCGTGAAAATGGGTGAAATTATTTATGCTGGCGGAAAACAAACCAACGGGTCTATTGATTTATTGGTAGTGCAACCTTTTTCACAAAGTAATTTTACCCGATTATGGAATCATGATGCATTTAAAAAAGAAAACAAACAACGTTATACTTTCACAGGAATAATTAGTAATTATTTTGCTGCAGCAGTATTTTTTGTAGCCTTAACGGCTTTTGTTTACTGGTATAATATCAGTTCTGTAAACGCTTGGAATGCTTTAACTGCAGTATTGATTGTAGCTTGTCCATGCGCTTTGTTATTAACTACTACTTTTACTCAAGGGTTTATTTTGAATATTTTTAGCAATAAAGGTTTGTATCTTAAAAATGCAAATATCCTCCAAATAATTCCATCCATCAATCATATTGTTTTTGATAAAACAGGAACACTTACCAAAGCCAATCAATCTACTGTTCAGTATGAGGGTAAACGGCTATCAGACAATGATCTTGCTGTTTTTGCAGCCATGTTTGCACAGTCATTGCATCCTTTGAGCAGAAGTATTGCCAAGTATTTAAAAGCTTCTGATTATTCATTGACCAATGTGAAAGAGCAGTTAGGTTTGGGTATTGAAGCTTGGGAAAATGATACACACTATAAATTAGGATCTTCCATTTTTCAAGGCATCGATTCAGAAAAAAATAATGCTTCTGCTGTTTGGGTGAGCATTAATAACCAGGTATACGGAAAATTTGAAGTGATCAATCAGTTAAGAGATCATGTTGATCAACTAATTAACCAATTGCCTTATTCAGTATCAATATTAAGCGGAGATAATGATCGGGCAGCAGGTTATCTGATTTCAAAATTCACTAAAAAAGTACAATGCTTTTTTAATCAAACCCCGCAAGACAAATTAACTTATATAGCCAATCTGCAACAACAATCGTCCACAGTAATGATGGTAGGAGATGGATTAAATGATGCAGGTGCATTACAAAAAAGTAATATTGGAATAGCTGTTGTTGATAATACTATACAATTCTCACCAGCAAGTGATGCGATATTGTTAGCTGATAAACTGCCTTATTTAAATGATTATATTAAAGCAGCCATTAGTGCGAAAAATTTGATCAAACTAACTTTTGTTGTTTCTCTTTTATATAATGTAATTGGACTTTATTTTTCTGTAACGGCTCAACTGTCTCCATTAGTAGCAGCTGTGTTAATGCCAATGAGCACTTTGAGTATTGTGTTGACCACAATGCTGGGCTCCTTTTATATTGAAAAAAAACATTTTAATCATACATAATCAAACCACAAGCATATGAAAAAGAACATGGGAACACTCGATAAAGCCATAAGAATCTTAGTGGCCATTTTAATAGGTGTATTGTATTTACAAAATGAAATTAATGGAACTACTGCCATAGTATTACTGGTAGTAGCAGGAATTTTTATTGTTACTAGTTTCATGAGTTTTTGTCCTTTGTATTTTCCATTTGGAATTAATACTAAATCTTCTAAAAAATGATTGTTATAGTATTTTTATTAGCAGTGAGTTTGACTGTGGCAATGGGCTTTTTGGTTGCTTTTATTTGGAGCACTAAAACAGGTCAATTCGACGATTCATTTTCTCCAGCCAATAAAATTTTATTTGATAAAAATAGTCAAGAACCTAAGAATCAATAATTATGCAGTTAGAAAAATTTACGTACGACAATAAAATTGTCAGAAACTTTGCTTACGCTACCATCTTATGGTCGATAGTAGGAATGTTAGTAGGGGTGATCATTGCCTTTCAATTGGCATACCCTGCGCTCAATTTTGGTATTCCCTACATTTCGTTTGGTAGACTAAGACCTTTGCACACCAATGCAGTCATTTTTGCTTTTGTTGGCAATGGGATTTTTACGGGTACTTATTATATGTTACCCCGTTTATTAAAAACGAGTATGTGGAATAAGACCCTCAGTAATATTCATTTCTGGGGCTGGCAATTAATCATTGTATTTGCTGCGCTAACCCTTCCATTTGGTTTAACAGAAGGTAAAGAATATGCCGAGTTAATCTGGCCAATTGATATTGCCATTACGTTGATTTGGGTAGTGTTTGGAGTAAATATGTTTGGAACAATCTTAACAAGAAGAGAGCGCCATTTATATGTAGCTATCTGGTTTTTGATTGGAACTTGGGTAACTGTTGCTTTATTGCATATCGTTAATTCCTTTGCAATTCCTACATCACTTACGCATAGTTATAGTTTATATGCAGGTGTACAAGATGCATTGGTTCAATGGTGGTATGGTCATAATGCTGTTGCATTTTTCTTGACCACACCTTATTTGGGCCTCATGTATTATTTTGTTCCTAAAGCAGCACAACGTCCAATCTATTCGTATAGATGGAGCATCATTCACTTTTGGGCATTGATCTTTATTTATATCTGGGCAGGCCCTCACCATTTATTGTACACTGCGCTTCCTGATTGGGCTCAATCATTGGGTGTTGTGTTTAGTATAATGTTGATACTTCCTAGTTGGGGCGGTATGTTGAATGGTATATTCACATTAAGAGGAGCCTGGGATAAAGTGAAGGAAGATCCTATTTTAAAGATGTTTGTTGTTGCACTTACCTGTTATGGTATGAGTACATTCGAAGGGCCCATGCTTTCTTTAAAGAATGTAAATGCGATTGCACACTATACTGATTGGATTGTTGCACACGTACACGTAGGAGCTTTGGGTTGGAATGGTTTCTTGACTTTTGGTATGTTGTATTGGTTGGTGCCAAGAATATTCAACACTACTTTATATTCTAAAAAGTGGGCAAATACCCATTTCTTAATAGGAACAATTGGAATATTATTATATGCTATTCCAATGTATTGGGCTGCATTTTCACAAGCTTTAATGTGGAAAGAGTTCACTGCTGAAGGCCAATTAAAATACCAGTTTCTTGAAACAGTTACTCGAATTCTACCAATGTATATTTTAAGAGGATTGGGAGGATTAGTGTATCTGGGAGGAGTTATATTAATGGTGGTGAATTTGTATAAAACAATAAAGAGCGGAGAATTGATTGAAGTAGAACATGCGGAAGCGCCTTCATTGGAATCTGTTCCTTTACCTCAGGGCAAACAATTCTGGCATACTGCAATAGAACGCAGACCAGTAAGAATGTTGGTATTCAGTTTAGTGGTGGTTTCAATTGGTGGAGCAATAGAATTGATTCCAACTTTTTTAATAAAGGAAAATATTCCGACCATTAGTACTGTAAAACCATATACTCCATTAGAATTACAAGGAAGAGATATCTATATCAGAGAGGGTTGTTATACCTGTCACTCACAAATGATCAGACCATTCAGAGATGAAGTGGCTCGTTATGGAGATTATTCAAAATCTGGAGAGTTTGTTTATGATCATCCTTTCCAGTGGGGTAGTAAACGAACAGGTCCTGATTTAGCCAGAGAAGGTGGTAAATATCCCAATAGCTGGCATTATCGCCACATGAATGCTCCTGAAGAAATTTCTCAAGGTAGTATCATGCCTCCATATAATTGGCTGTTGGATGATGATTTAGACACCACTACAACTCCAGGGAAGATTAGAGCCATGCAGACATTGGGTGTTCCTTATCCAAAAGGGTTTGATGAAAAGGCCAATGCCGATTTAAGAGCTCAGGCTGAAGAAATTACTGCTGATTTAAAAGCGAATAAAATCAAAGCAAATAGTCATAAGGAAATTATTGCATTGATTGCCTATCTGCAAAGAGTTGGAACAGATTTAAAAAAGGCACCTGAAAAAGAAGTTAAAAATCTACATTAATTGATTAATATGAAATTCAAAAATTATTTAACCAGTATTGACCATGTAGGAATATATCCCTTGATATCATTGCTCATTTTCACTGTATTTTTTGCTGGG
>REAV01000082.1 GCA_004294465.1 Sphingobacteriia bacterium
GAACTGAATAAATTATTGGCTCCATTGGCAGGCAATGGACTGCTAGTTAAAGATTGAACCGAAGGATTATAAGGCCTGGATTCTCCCAAATCCATCAAACCCACAATATCACGAGCTTCAGTAGTGGCACCCGTTCTATTTGTAACCCAAACCTCTACTCGTTGAAGTTGAACCTGAGAATTCACCACGGGCAAATTCTTCATGGTGTTATTGAAATTAGCACGAAAATAATTGCCTAATAAAAAGTGCCTGTTCTCTTCGTAATCATCCAATTTTTTTTGAAACGACTGAGTAGAAGCTCCGCCTTGTAAGGATACTGTTTGTCTAGATGATCGTTGATTGGCCAATGCAGCTGTAACAAATAGTTTTCCAAATTGCAATTGAGTTTTTATTCCAAATAAGTTCTGCGCACTTGCAATTAATGTTCCTCTTGATTGAAAAGAAATATTTCCAGCTTCTATACTTTTGATGATTTCATCATCCATTCCTTTATAGTCTAGTTTCAATTGATTGTCAAAACCCAAATTTGACAATGTATTGTAATTGATAGGAAATTTTAACTTGTCCCCAATATTGGCATTTAAGTTGAGATTGGCATTCATATCAAAATCAAAACCACCATTCTTTCTTGCACGTTCCGGCAAAGTTGGGTTTTTGATATTCTGTCCTTGATAGCCTGCTAAAATATTCACTTCACCACTTGGTCTGATATCTACTTTTAAATTATTTCCACTCATTCCAAAAATGCGATCGAATAATTTATCATAAACACGCATTGGCGGACGCGCTACTTTTTTATTCAACTGTGTTAAAGCATCTGCTCTCTTTTTAAAGTAGTCAGTTTCAGCTTGTTGATTTTGAATTCGCCAATATTCATCAAATTTTAGTGTAGTAGGTTTTCTATAAATAGTTGATCCTATCTTTTCCTTAATGAAATAGGATTTTGTTTTTGGATCATACTCAACTGATTTTTTAATGAGCGAAGTATCATTTAAATCAAAAGGATTTTTATTAGAATTAGAAAATGGATCCCCCCTCCTGTCGCTTATTGGAAAACGCAGACTATCTTTCTGTTGTGCCAATAATGTTGCACAGATCAGCAGATAAATGATGGATAAAAGAATCCTTGATTGGAACAAAAACGGTAAGCTTGATTAAGTAGAACTTTATGCGATCGCTTATAAGTTTTTAAGTGCTTGTTTAATAATATCTTCTAATGAATCATTTTCTGGTTGAGTTTGCAATACTTTCTTAACTGCCTGCTCTGCCATTACCCTCCCAATGCCCAATGAAATTAATGCATTTACAGCATCTGCATCGTTTTGAGGCTCACTAAATCCTGGCAAAATACTTTCATTGGATTGTTTGCCCAATTTATCCCTTAATTCAACGATTAAACGCTCCGCAGATTTCTTGCCAATTCCTTTAATTCCCTCTAATTGCTTTGTATTTCCCTGCACAATTGCTCTTGTGATTTCTGCTGGCTTTAACCCAGATAACATCATGCGAGCAGTTGAAGCTCCAACTCCAGAAACACTGATCAATTGCATAAACAATTCTTTTTCCGCCATATCTGCAAAACCAAATAGACTTTGCGCATTTTCGGTAATATGCAGATAGGTAAATAACTGACCACTATCTTTATTACTGATAGCCGAATAAGTATTTAAACTAATATTCAACTCATATCCCACACCATTCACATCCACCACAATACGCGCAGGTGTTTTAACAGCGAAATGACCTCTAACGAATGCTATCATAAATGACCACTAAATTAGTAAAAAGAATGCAATTAGCTGTATCTTTAGGGTTTTATATAGTACCAAAAAGCATAATAATACCATCTAATTAGTAGAAAAATGGAAAAAATTACAGCAGCCATTACAGCAGTAGGAGGTTATGTACCGGAAACAAAGCTTACCAATTTTGATTTGGAGAAAATGGTAGATACCAACGATGAATGGATCAGGAGCAGAACAGGTATCGAAGAAAGAAGAATTTTGAAGGAACCAGGTAAAGGGAGCAGTGATATGGCCGTTCCAGCAATTGAAGAAATTTTGCGCAAAAAAAATATGGACGCAACAGAGATTGATTGCATCATTTGTGCAACAGTTACTCCTGATATGGTCTTTCCGGCAACCGCAAATATTATAGCTGATAAAATTGGCGCTACCAATGCATGGGGCTATGACATGAGTGCCGCCTGTAGTGGATTTTTATACGCACTAACAACAGGTGCGATGTATATAGAAAGTGGACGTTACAAAAAAGTGATTGTTGTTGGTGTAGATAAAATGAGCGCCATTATTGATTATACTGATAGAGCTACTTGTATCATTTTTGGCGATGGAGCTGGTGCACTTTTATTAGAACCTTCTACAGATGCTAATGGAGTAAAAGACAGTATCCTAAGAAGTGATGGAAGCGGAAGACAATACTTACACATGAAAGCGGGCGGATCTGTAAAACCAGCAACCTTTGAAACCGTATTGGCTAAAGAACATTTTGCATACCAGGAAGGTCAAGCTGTTTTTAAGTTTGCCGTAAAAGGCATGGCAGATGTTAGTGCCGAATTATTGGAAAGAAATCAATTAACCGGAGAAGACATTGCATGGCTCGTTCCTCATCAAGCCAATTTAAGAATCATTGATGCAACTGCCAATAGAATGGGATTGCCCAAGGAAAAAGTAATGATCAATATTCAAAAATACGGAAACACTACTGCCGCAACACTTCCGCTTTGTTTATGGAATTGGGAAAGCCAATTAAAAAAAGGAGATAATATTGTTCTTGCTGCATTTGGCGGTGGATTTACCTGGGGTGCTACTTTGGTGAAATGGGCTTACTAGAGATATGAGATAAAAGATAAGAGATATGAGATAAGAGATAAGAGATATGAGATAAAAATTAAAAGTTATGAGTAGTCAACAAAAATTTTCTGGAATGGGAACTGCAGCAATTCATGCTTCTGGGCATAATAATGCAGACCATGCACATCTCACACCGATTTATGCTAGTTCTACTTTTAGTTTTGATACTGCTGAGGAAGGCAGTGAAAGATTTGCAGGAAAAGATAAATCAAAAATATATAGCAGATGGGGTAACCCTAGTTTTACAACTGCTGCTGAAACAATTGAAGCATTGGAGTCCTTTGGGCTATTAGATCAACACTATCAACCTTTACAATTAAAAGCATTACTTCATTCAAGTGGTCAAGCGGCATTGACTACTTTATTTTTAGGCAATCTACAATCAGGGGATGCTATTCTCTCCCACCATGCATTGTATGGCGGAACATATGAATTATTATTGAAAGTATTAGAAGGTACCGGAATCAATACAATATTGATTGATTTAATTGATGCCGCAACTATTGAAGCCACTTTATCCAATAATAAAAATATCAAACTCATTCATATTGAAACTCCCTCGAATCCTACTTTGCGTTGTATTGATATCGAAATGGTTTGCACTGTAGCCAAAAAATTCAATGTATTGGTTTCAGTAGATAATACTGCAGCAACTCCTTACTTACAACAACCTTTTGCGTTTGGGGCAGATTTTGTAATGCATTCAACCACCAAATTTTTAAACGGTCATGGCACTGCAATTGGTGGGGTTTTATTAGGTAAAAATCTAGAGAAAATGAATGGCCAGATATGGAAGTGGCATGTACTATTAGGTGGAAATGCCAATCCCTTTGATGCTTTTTTACTTACACAAGGAATGAAAACATTAGAGTTAAGAATGGAGCGTCATTGTCATAACGCCATGGATGTTGCTGGTTTTTTAGAACAACACCCTGCAGTTGAAAAAGTAAATTATAGTGGCTTACCCTCTCACCCAGATTATGCTATTGCCATGAAACAAATGAGGCATGCTGGAGCATTAATGAGTTTTGAATTGAAAGGTGGATTAGAAGCAGGACGGGCATTTATTAACCGACTTCAAATGTGTGTAAAAGCCATTTCATTTGGCACACCAGATACATTATTATCACATCCTGCAAGCATGAGTCATATGGGAATTCCCAGAGAAGAAAGATTGAAATTTGGAATTACTGACGGCCTAATTCGTTTAAGTGTAGGTGTAGAAAATATTGAAGATATTATCAATGATTTCAGTCAAGCATTGAGTTGATCAATCAAATTGAACTCTTGTTTTAAAATTCAAATTGATTAAAATAATTTCCAATGATCACTATTAGAAGAGCAGCGCAAAAAGACTGTGTAAGAATTCTTGAATTAATTCAGGAATTAGCTGATTTTGAAAAAGCTCCTGATGAAGTAACCGTTACACTCGACCATTTTATAGAAAGTGGATTTGGCCAAAATCCAGTTTGGTGGGCATTTGTAGCCGAAGAAACTGAATCTACTGAAAGTCAACCTATTATACATGGATTTGCCCTGTATTATATTCGATATAGCACATGGAAAGGCCAGAGAATGTATTTAGAAGATATACTGGTTACAAAAAAAATGCGAGGTAAACATATCGGAAAGCAACTTTTTGAACGTTTAATGGTTGAAGCTAAGGAGAAAAACCTTAAAGGGATTGTATGGCAGGTACTCAATTGGAACGAACCAGCTATTCAATTCTATAAAAAATATAATGCTAGCTTTGATGGAGAATGGATCAATTGTAGCATCAATTGATTGTACTGTTCAAAATAAACTATGATAAAATCATCCCATTTTTTATTAGTCATTCTAATAATTGGATGTTCTTATGGGTGTAGTAAAAACTCAGAGAACATACCAACCACAGAAAATTCTGTTGGATTTTCAGGACGCGCCATTGATAGATTGGCTGTTGGGATAAACTTGAGTAATTGGTTTAACGATTATTCTGATAGAGCACAATTTGGAACTCGATACTCAACAAATCATTTTACTCAAATCAAAAATGCTGGATTTACCTATGTCAGAATTCCTGTTGGCCCATCTATTATTTGTGACCCTTCCAATATTGCCAGTATTCAAACAGCCAATTTAAATTTTCTAGACCAGGCCATAAAAAATATTACTTCAGTTGGGCTTTCTGTTACTATTGATATACATTCTAGTAATCCATCATTTGAGTCTAAAATAGCAACAGACCCGGTTTCTAGAGCCGCGTTTCGACAATTCTGGAAAAATATGGCGAGCTATTTTAAAAAATACGATACTACTCAAGTGTTTTTTGAAATTTTTAATGAGCCACATATAGGGGCTACACAAAGTGTTGCTGGCATAGATAAAAATTGGTGGGCACCTGTTCAAGGCTCAATTATTCAATCGATAAGGGAAGCTGCTCCTGATCATTATATCATTGCTGGTGCAGAAAATTGGAATAACTGGTATGATTTGTCTACGCTAAAACCATATTCTGGAAAAAACATTGTTTACAATTTTCATCTTTATGAGCCTTTTGTTTTTACTCATCAGGGTGCAACTTGGGTGGGAAGCCCTTATGATCAATTAAAAAATTTACCTTATCCGGGTAGTCCTCAAAACGTGTTGGCATTGGCCAATAATGCTCCTAGCACAGATGCCAAATTTTTAATTACCTGGTATGGCTCCCAACGATACAATGCCGATTCTTTGAATTTAAAAATAAGACAGGTCTATAATTGGGGCAATCAAAATAAGATTCCTGTAATATGTAATGAATTTGGAGTTTACAGACCCTTTGTTTCATTAGAAAGCAAAAATCAATATGTTCAAGACATGCGTACCTTATTAACCAAATATAAAATGGGTTGGGGTGTATGGGATTACGATGATACATTTGGAATAACCAGCTATCCGAATAATTCAAGGTCTGGAACCCCTAATTGGGATGCCAATATTCTTTCATCATTAGGATTAAAATAAAGTTTAATTCACTCCATCTACCATTATTGAATTCCCTGCAATTTTTCCAATTAATCCTTGCAATACTTTACCTGGACCACATTCAGTAAAATGAGTAGCTCCATCAGTTACCATTTGCTGAACGCATTGCGTCCATTTTACAGCACCAGTAAGTTGTTCAATCAAATTATTCTTGATGGTTGCTGGATCAGTAATTGCCTTAGCAACAACATTTTGATACACTGCACAATTTGGAGCATGAAATGTGGTTGATTGTATGGCTGCAGCTAGTTCTTCTTTTGCCGGAGTCATCAATGGTGAATGAAATGCTCCTCCAACAGGTAGTACCAATGCACGTTTTGCTCCTGCTTCTTTCATTTTTATGCAAGCAATATCAATCCCTTTAATAGACCCACTAATTACCAATTGACCAGGGCAATTGTAGTTTGCTGGAACCACTATTTCTCCTGTTTCATTTTGTATTGCTAAACATATTTCTTCTACTTTTTCATCTGCTAAATTTAACACAGCAGCCATTGTGGAAGGATTCAATTCACATGCTTTCTGCATAGCAATGGCTCTGATACTTACCAAACGAAGGGCGTCTTCAAAACTCAATACTCCGTTGGCTACCAAGGCAGAGAACTCTCCCAAAGAATGCCCTGCAACCATTGACGGCTGAGCATTCTCAATTGTTTTATATGCAGCAATTGAGTGCAGAAAAATAGCAGGTTGGGTAATATTGGTTTGTTTTAATGCTTCATCAGATCCGGTAAACATCGTATCGGTGATGCGAAAGCCCAATATGTCATTGGCTTGTTCAAACAATTCTTTTACGGCTGAATGGGTATCATAAAGATTTTTACCCATTCCAGAAAACTGTGCTCCTTGTCCAGGAAAAACAAATGCATGCATAGACATAAATGAGAAATTTATGCAGCAAAATAAGTGATTTTACAGATATTCTAGAATTCAGTTTTTAATTCCAAATACCTTAAAAATTCTTCTTTTCTCTTATCTTCTTTGAATTTACCACCATAGAATGCAGTAATTGTAGATGAAGTATCATCTTCAACGCCTCTACTAGCAACACATAAATGTTTTGCATCAATCACTATTGCCACATCTTCAGTTCCAAGTGCAACCTGTAATTCCTTGGCTATTTGAACAGTTAATCGTTCTTGAACCTGTGGTCTTTTAGCAAAATATTCTACTAAACGATTTAGTTTACTTAATCCGATTACTTTACCATTGCTTATATATGCAACATGCGCTTTCCCAATAATAGGCACAAAGTGGTGTTCGCAGTTACTATAAAATGAAATGTTTTTTTCAACCAACATTTCATTGTACTTGTATTTATTTTCAAATAAAGCAATAGATGGCTTATTAGCAGGATTCAATCCGCTAAAAATTTCTTTAATAAACATTTTTGCAACACGCTTTGGTGTTCCTTTTAAACTATCATCAGTAAGATCCAATCCCATCGTTTCCATGATAGCTTTGAAATGGCCCTGAATAATGTCCATTTTTTCTTCCTCCGATTTGGCAAAAGCATCTTTAACCATTGGAGTATCAATAGAAGTACTGATATGACTATCGCCCATCTCTTCTATCATTTCTTCTGTGAATTCTATTTTATCTCCGTTAAGACGGATATTCGACAAAATTTCGCTCTGTTTCATATAATCTTATTTTTAAGTCAAGTTGACCATCTAATTTTTTTCTCAATAAATCATAACAAACTACCGCTATATTTTCTGCAGTTGGTATAAGATTGTTGAATTCAATGGTGTCTAAGTTTAAATTTTTATGATCGAATTTATTCAATACTTCTTCCTTGATTAAATCGCTCAATATTTTCATATCAATTACGTATCCAGTTTCCGGATTAATTGCTCCTGTTACCTGAACAATTAATTCATAATTATGCCCATGAAAGTTTTCGTTATTGCATAAACCAAATACAGCTTTGTTTCGTTCGTTAGTCCATGATGGATTGTGCAAACGATGGGCAGCATTAAAATGTTCTTTGCGAAAAACGGATACTCTTTTGTTATTCATTTAATTTTTCCTTAGCATGCACACTTACATACTGAATTACTAATCTGGTATAAGTCAAATTCAACGCATTCAATTGCTAATATTTGGCACTGTTTCAGAAGTGTGCTGATCAAGTGGCCAAATGCTTTGAGACCATAAAATTAACAACAGAACTTGAATAATGGGTATTAACTATCAATTTGATCCCAATTTTAACATTGGAAGAAATCTAGAGAATACATGTATACTAACAGTAATGCGATTAATTTGTTTAACAGCAGCATTAAATGATTAAACAAATACGTATAAAATGGCTATTCGTTTGAACAAAATGGCTTATTCACCAAAATATTCAACATAAATCCGGGCTGTTTCATACAATTTGATACAATGAAGGGTAACGTTGGGTGGCAAATGAGTGGTAATCTGATGCCAGATAGCCATCGCTAAGTTTTCTGTACTGCACATTTTGCCTTCCATAAAGGGCACATCCATGTTTAAATTCTTATGATCTAATTGATCAATCACATGAAGTTTAATGATTTTACTAAGCACTTTTACATCGAACAAAAAACCGGTATCAGCGTCTGGAATGCCTTTAATAGTAACAAATAAGTCATAATTATGACCATGCCAGTTTTCATTGGCACAAACACCAAATACAGCTTCATTGCGTTCTTTTGTCCAATTTGGATTGTACAATTTATGGGCTGCATTAAAATGTTCTTGTCTTGTTAAATAAACCATTCGCTGTAAAAATTTTGTCAAAGGTACAAAATTGAATAAAGTTGACCGTTTTTCATCAACTTTACATTCATGAGAGTTATAATTACAGCTGCGACCGTTGGAGAATGGATGCCTTCATTTGTTCAATTAAATGGTTTGTATAGTGGTGAAAGCGAGAGAATGAAAGTTCAGTTTTATCAATCTGGTGTAGGAATGCTTGCCAGTGCAGTAGCATTCACCCGCTTGGCAATTGAAGACAAACCAGACTTAGTAATACAAATAGGCATTGCAGGTTCTTTCAATCAAAAATTAGCACTCGGGAAAGTGGTGGTTGTTAACGAAGAAATATTAGGTGATACAGGTGTAGAAGAAGCTGGAATCTGGAAAGATATTTTTGATCTTAAATTAGAGAAGAGCAGTTATCACCCTTTTGAAAAAAGAAAATTGCCGAACCCCTGGCTTTCAAAATATAACTTATTGCAATTACTTGAAGTAAATGCAATTACAATAAATGAGATCAGTACTAATAGTAATCGAATAGAAATGATTAGGAAGAAGTACAATCCTACTATCGAAACAATGGAAGGAGCAGCACTTCATTATGTTTGCAGGGAAACCAATATTCCTTTTTTACAAATAAGGGCAATTTCCAATTATATCGGAGAAAGAGATAAATCAAAATGGAAAATCAATCATTCCATTGAGCAATTAAATAAAACCGTTTTGGCATATCTCGAAAAATTATACACGATAAAATAAAGTTTTATGCCCATGCATTTCTCATTAGCTTTTTCGCCTTGCCCAAATGATACTTTTATTTTTGAAGCTTTGGTCAATCAAAAAATTGACACAAAGGGATATACATTTTCTGTTCATTTAGAGGATGTTCAAACCTTGAATGAATGGGCGATTGAAGGGAAAATGGATTTTACGAAAATCAGTTATGGTGTTTTTAATCAGGTGCAATCGAATTATCAATTATTAAATAGTGGGAGTGCTCTTGGAAAGGGCGTTGGGCCTCTTTTAATTTCCAAACCAAATGTTGATCGATTCGATAATAGAATGAGTGTTGCCATTCCTGGTGAAAACACAACAGCGCATTTATTATTTTCTTTGGCCTATCCACAGTCTAACAATAAAACTTTTAAAATTTTCCATGAAATAGAAGATGCCGTTTTATCAGGCCAGGTAGATACAGGTGTCATCATTCATGAAAATAGATTCACCTATCAAGACAAAGGATTGAAACTATTGATGGATTTAGGATCGCATTGGGAGAATACACAACATGTACCAATACCCTTAGGAGGAATTATTGCAAAGAAAACAATTGACCCATTGATCATTAATCAAGTGGACCAGCTCATCAAAAAAAGCATTGAATATGCCTTCTCAAATTATCCTTTTATAGCGCCATATGTAAAAGAACATTCCCAAGAAATGAGCGAAGAAGTTATGAGAAAGCATATCGATTTGTACGTAAACAATTTTTCGCTTGATTTAGGCATTGAAGGAAGGCGAGCAGTTGAAGTGCTGACAAATATGAATCAATAATTAGCATTAAAAAACAAAAATTCTACTGCATCCACGTTGCTGAATTTTGCAAGCAAAATTCAAAGCTCGCAACGCGTCTAAAGGTATCATTTTTGTTTTTTAATGCTTTTTTCCGTTTTTATTTTTTTAATGCTTTTGCATACACTTCCAAAACACGCTTACGTGCAACTTCATGAACAACTATTGGTTTCGGATAAGTCAATTCTTGAAATTCAGGAACCCATTTTTTAATGTAAGTAAATGATGGATCGAATTTCTCCGTTTGTAAATAAGGATTGAATACCCTGAAATAAGGAGCTGCATCACATCCGCTTCCACTTGCCCATTGCCATCCCCCATTATTTGCAGCCAGATCAAAATCCAATAATTTTTGAGCGAAATATGCTTCACCCCATCTCCAATCGATTAATAAATGTTTGGTTAAAAAAGAAGCTACAATCATACGAACACGATTGTGCATAAAACCAGTAGTATTCAATTCACGCATACCCGCATCCACAATAGGATAGCCGGTCATTCCATGGCACCATGCTTCAAACTCGGTTTCATTATTCCTCCATTCAATTCGATCGTATTCGGGTTTAAATGAGGCCCCCTTGCCTACTCTTGGGAAATGCCATAATATAGTATGATAAAAATCTCTCCAAATCAATTCATTTAAAAATGTTTCATTCAATACCCTCGCCCTTCTTGTTAATGTACGAATACTAACAGTTCCAAAACGCAAATGCAGACCCAATCTTGATGTGCCTTTATCATTGCCAGGGAAATTTCTTTGATCAGTGTAATGAATCACTATAGATTCATTCAATTCTTTTGAAGGAAATTGATACGGTGTTGATGAAAATCCCATTGATTCCAATGAAGGGACAAGTAATGTATTTTGTTGAAAAAAATGCTTGACCAATTTCTCACTTGGAAATGAAACACAATCTGCATCTGTTAATTTGGCTTTCCATTTATTACTATATGGAGTAAAAACAGTGTAAGGCTTTCCATCTTCTTTTACAATTTCTTGTTTTTCAAAAATTACCTGGTCTTTATAGGTATTCAATTTTACTTGATGATCTTTAAGAAAAGATCCAATAGATTCATCTCTCTCTCTTGCGTAGGGTTCATAATCGTGATTGGTGAAAACCTGCTCAATATCGTAGTCTTTCAATAATTCTTTAAAAACAGCTTGAGGGTGACCATAGCGCACATCCAGACTTGACCCTAATGCGACCAACTGATTTTGCAATAAAGAAATTGTAGCATGAATGAATGCAACTCTTTGATCATTTTTATCTTCTAGAAGATCTAAAATTGATTGATCAAAAATAAACAAAGGAATTACTGGCAACCCCGATTTTAATGCAACATACAATGCATGGTTGTCTTCCAATCGAAGGTCTCTCCGAAACCACATGACATTTACTAGAGTAGTATTCTTTGGCATACTAGGACAACAATTAAAACTGATTAAAAGTTTATTGGCTTAAATCAAAAATCCCGCTCCAATTAAATTGGGGCGGGATTTTATATACTTCTAACGCAATTTGAAGATTAGTTCAACTCACGTACTCTGAATTCTACTCTTCTGTTTTCGGCTCTACCTTTTGCAGTTTTATTATCTGCAATCGGACTATCGCTTCCCTTACCATCAGTTAATAATCTGTCAGCTGCAATTTTCTTGCTGAATAAATGAGCTTTTACTGAATTAGCACGCTTTAAAGACAATGCTTTATTGATTTTATCGGAACCTGTGTTGTCAGTAAATCCATCAACGTATAATTTCAAAGATGGATATTCATTCATTGCTTTAACCACTTTCTCTAATTCAACTTTAGAAGCTTTAGTTAAAGTAGCGCTTCCTGTAACAAACAATACTTTCTTATTATCGAAGTTGTATTGCTTCTTCAATTCAGGACAACCATTGTTTTCAACAGTTCCTTTTACAGTTGGGCATTTATCTTCTTCATCATTAACACCATCACCATCAGTATCTGGGATAGGGCATCCATTGTAACGAGCTAAACCTGCTACAGTAGGACATTTGTCTTCTTCATCATTGATGCCATCTTTATCTGTATCAGGTACAGGACATCCTTGATATTTAGCCAATCCAGCAACTGTAGGACACTTATCTTGCTCATCATTGATGCCATCTTTATCAGTGTCAGGAATTGGGCATCCTTGGTATTTAGCCAATCCTTTAACTGTAGGACACTTATCGTTATCATCAATAACACCATCACCATCTGTATCTTTAGGAGCTACCACAACTGGAACAACTGGAGCAGGAGGTGGTGGAGGTGGCGCAGCAACTTTCTTCTCGTACAATTTCACTTTCAATCCAAATTGGAAACCATTGTTGTAAAAACCGATATTTCCTTTATTGGCATTGAAGTTCTGAGTTGTTTTCATATCACTGATTCCATAGATGTAGCGACCATATAACTGAACTTTTCTTTGAGAAAATAATTCAACTCCAGCAGTTACTGCAGCACTTATAGCTATAAAATCTCTTTTAAAATAAAGATTAGAATTATCATTCTTCAAAGAGTTGTTAAAGTCAACCTGTGGACCAGCAAGAAAAGAGAAATCCTTACTTACTGTATACTTTAACAATAAAGGAACAGATTGATATTGAATAGTTCCTGCAAATTGACCCTGAGGGTTATTGTTACCAACATACTTTAAAACAGACCATTGTGCTTGAGGCTCAAATGATAATTTTTGAGTCAATGGTAGGTTAAACCAAATACCAGCAGCCCATCCTGTTCCAGTTTTGTAGTCTATTCCTCTTGGATTAGTTACACGGAATTCAGTTAGATTAACTGCGCCTAAAAGTCCAGCACTAATGCCTGGTTTGGTTTTTTTAGCTTGCGCAAAAACTTGCGAAGAAAAAAGACCGATAACTGCAACAAGCAGTGTCAATTTTAATGATTTCATTTGATTGAATTTAATCGATTGTTTGCTTAATAAAAACTTACATGGAAGTGTAAGGTATATGCTGCGGCAAATATATGTAAATATTACAAAATCTGTTAAGAAACGGGTAAAAAATTAATGATTTTTGTATATAAATGCAGGGTTAAGTCATTTTTATACTCGTTTTCCCCGAGTTTTTTGACCCACCTGATTCCATAAATAGCATTAGTTAAGAAAATTTCCGAAGCTTTTTCCAATTCTACCAATGAAATGGAAGACTCTGCTACTTCAAATTCATGCTTTTTCAATTGTGTAATGACATGCTTTCTCATTACCCCTGCAACCGGACCATCGAAAATTGGAGGAGTTTTAATAATGCCATTGGAAATGATAAAAATATTGGCAATAGTAGAATCCACAACATGACCATTATTATTCAACAAAACAGCATCATTGAGTTTATGGTCTTTTGCCCAAATAGCGGCCATCAAATAGGGCAAATAATTATTGCTTTTGATCATCGAAAAATGATCAGCTGATTTGATTGCTTTAGTGAATATCCCAATTTCCAAGCCATTTTCATTCAACCGATTATTGCTTTCATTAAGATCCCAAGTTTGAATCAAGATATGCGGAAAGTGGTTTTGTACGTCATAAATACCACCATCTCCCCTATAAATGGTCACTCTAACCCTTGCTAAATGATGGTGTTGGTTTTTCTGGACCAACGCATGAATTGCTTGAGAAATATAGCTTGGATTAAAATACTTGGGTGGGTTGAATTGAAGTATTTCCAGGCTATGAAACAGCCTTTCCATATGGTATTGCTCTAAAAGTATTTTGCCGGAATTCCACTTAATTGTTTCAAAAAAACCATCTCCATAACGAAATGAGCGGTTATTAGGTGAAATAATGGGCTTCCCTGTTCTTAAGAATTTACCATCACTAAAAAGAAATAAGCTATCAACCATAATACAAAGATAGAATGAAGCTACATTCGCAAAGGCTATTTTATTTCAATGAAAAAATGAACAAATGAAAATCAGTCAAATCATTTCGGTGTTGGAGAAAAAAGCACCACTAGCTTATCAGGAATCTTACGACAATGCGGGATTAATTATAGGAAATAAACATATGGATTGCTCTGGAATCCTTTGTACACTTGATGTTACAGGTGAAATAATACAAGAAGCTATTCAGCATAATTGTAATTTAATTGTAGCTCATCATCCGATTATTTTTAAGGGTTTATCAAAAATAAACGGGGCTAATGAAGTAGAACGAATAGTAATTGATGCTATAAAAAATGATATCGCTATTTATGCTGTCCATACTAATCTAGACAATATTTCAGATGGGGTAAACAGCACAATTGCCCAGCAATTAGGATTAATCAATACTCGAATTTTAGCTCCCAAAAAAAATGGATTGGTTAAATTGGTCAGTTTTGTTCCCCGTGATTTTGCTGAAAAAGTGAAAAACGCCCTTTTTGAGGCGGGGGCAGGCAATATTGGTGAGTACAGTGAAACCAGTTTTAGTTCAGAAGGCACCGGAAGTTTTAAAGGATCACAAAATTCCAATCCTGTAATTGGCCAAAAAGGTATTAGGGAATTGGTAAAAGAAATAAGAATAGAAGTTATTTTGCCCTCTTATTTGCAATCAACTGTTTTATTGGCATTGAAAGATGCCCACCCATACGAGGAAGTTGCTTACGATTTTTTCCCTTTAAACAATGAAAATCAATTGGTTGGAAGTGGTATGATCGGCGAATTAACAATACCCATTGCTTCAACCGAGTTCCTGAAACTATTAAAGGCAAAATTTACCCTTTCTGTGATCAAACACAGCCCAATTATCACTGAAAAAGTGCAAAAAATAGCGTTTTGTGGAGGCTCAGGAAGCTTTTTAATTCCACTTGCTAAAGCCGCAAAAGCTGATTTTTTTGTTAGCGCAGACATAAAATACCATGATTTTTTTGAAGCAGATAACCAAATGGTTATTGCTGATATTGGCCATTGGGAAAGTGAACAATATACTGTTGATCTAGTTTTTGCTGAATTAACCGCCAAATTCCCTAACTTTGCCGTCCTAAAAACAGCTAATATGACCAATCCGGTTCGCTATTTTTTAGGGTAATCTCAAACTACAAACTATATATGGCATCTGTAAAAGATTTCTCAGTTGAAGAAAAATTAGTAAACCTATTGCGTTTACAAAAGATCGATAGCAAGTTGGATGAAATTCAGGTTCTAAAGGGTGAGCTTCCAATGGAAGTAAGCGATTTGGAAGATGAAATCCAAGGATTAACCAATCGCCAGACTCGTATTGAAGAAGAAATCAACGGGATCACTGAGTTTATTGAAGGCAAGAAAAATGTTATTAAGGATAGTGAAGCCCTTATTGCAAAATACGAGAAACAAAGCGACAATGTAAAAAACAACAGAGAGTTCGAAGCAATCAACAAGGAAGTTGAAATGCAACAACTTGAAGTAAAATTGGCAGAGAAACATATTCGTGATGCAAATGAAGAACTTGCAGAAAAAGTAAAAGCTTTAGAAATTGCCAAAAAGCAAGTAAGTGTTAAAGAGGGCGTTCTCACCCACAAAAAAGGAGAATTAGAAAAAATCATTGCTGATACCGAAAAAGAAGAAACTGCTTTAAACAAAGTAAGCACTGATGCAAGAAATCATATTGATGAGCGTTTAATATACAGCTACGATCGTATTCGCAAAAGCTACAGAAATGGATTAGCAGTCGTTCCAGTTGAGCGTGATGCCTGTGGTGGTTGCTTTAATTCTATACCTCCTCAACGTCAAAGCGAAATCCGTTTACATAAAAAAATCATTGTTTGCGAAAACTGTGGTAGAATTTTAGTAGACGCAGATTTAAATGATACAGTTGAAGCAAAATAAGCTTCCTTAAAATATAGACAAAAGAAAGGGTGTTCAATTTGGATACCCTTTCTTATTTTCGATAACAGATGAAGTCAAATTTATTACTCCTATCTTTTGTTTTTTTTACTTTTTGCGCATCAGCACAAAAAGTTTTTGATTTTAATGCAACCTGTATACAATCATTTCAAGAAATCACTAAATTAAAAATCAAGCCAGGTAAAATTCTTGCACAAAAAGCGTTACAACTAAATCAAGACAATTTAATTCCAGTATTATTAGAGAGCTATGCAGATTTTTATATTTTATTCCTGAATGAAAACCCTGCAGAGTATGAATCATTATATCCGCAATTTCAAGAAAGATTGAATAGTATAGAAGAAGGGCCCAAATCTTCTCCATTTTATTTATTCTCACTGGCCATTATCCGATTGCAGAGAGCCAGTGTATCTGTAAAATTTGGAAATACCTGGGATGCAGCATGGGATTTTAGAAAGGCATATGTACTACTAAAAGAAAATAAGAAAAAATTTCCAGGCTTCTCCCCTAATGATATAATGTATGGCGCATTAGAAACAGTAATAGGAACCGTTCCGAAAGGATACAAATGGTTAGTAAATATTCTAGGCATGAAAGGTTCCATTACAGAGGGCATGAAAAAGATCAATCAATTCACGAATAATAACGACCCTTGGTCCAAACTCTTTTTTAATCAAGCAGCATTTATTTACCCTTATCTTTTATTTTTTATAGAGAATAAAAAAGAGGAGGCTTTGCAATTTATTCAACAAAGAAAATTAGACATTATCAATAATCATTTACATGCTTATATGGCATCCAACCTTGCTCTAAATAATAAGCAGGTTGAACTTTCTAAATCAATTGTTCTAAACAGAAATAAATCGGAAGAATACCTTAAACTAAGTGTATGGGATTTTCAATTGGGGTATGCTAAATTATACCACTTGGAATATCAAGAAGCTAAAAGTCATTTTGAAATGTACACGCAAAATTTCAAGGGTAAATTTTACATTAAAGATGCATACCAAAAAATAAGCTGGATCAATTATCTTCAAGGAAACATGAAAGCCGCAGAAGATGCACGGAAACAAATTCTCAAAAAAGGATCAACTCAATCAGATGCAGATAAACAAGCATCCAAAGATGCCAAAAATAATTACTGGCCCAATATACTTTTATTAAAAGCACGTTTATTGAATGATGGAGGATACCATATTGAATCATTCAAATTATTAGCAGGTAAAACTGAAGACGATTTTGATAAAATAGAAGATAAACTAGAATTCGCTTATCGGGTTGGAAGAATTTATGATGACCTGGGTAATGAAGAAGAAGCCATTAAATCATATCAAA
>REAV01000145.1 GCA_004294465.1 Sphingobacteriia bacterium
ATTGATAGCAGAACCATTCTAGATGCAGGTGGTGCAGAACAATTGATTGGAAAAGGAGATATGTTAGTGAGTTATAATGGAGAAATCACTCGATTGCAATGTGCATTTGTAGATACGCCTGAAGTGGAGGGAGTTTGTGAATTTATTGGTGATCAACGCGGATATCCTCAGGCATTTTTATTGCCAGAATATGTAGATGAAAAAGAAATGGAAGGGAGGGATTTTGATGCCAATGACAGAGATCCACTATTTGAAGATGCTGCACGTTTAATTGTAAGTAGTCAAATGGGCTCAACATCTTTAATACAAAGAAGAATGAAACTGGGCTATAACCGAGCTGGTCGATTAATGGACCAATTAGAAGCAGCCGGAGTGGTTGGGCCTAATCAGGGCAGTAAGGCCAGAGAAGTGATTTTTAAAACAGAGGCAGAATTGTTAGAGTTCTTCAATACCCTGATTTAGAGCAGTTTCACCGATAAATCGAACCTTATATATTAAACTAATATTGACTTTCATAGTCAAAATGGTATGAAAACATATATTTGCAAAGTAAAATAGCACAATGCGTAAATTCTACTCGATTCTTTTTGCCATCCTATTCACATCCTTAATTTCCTATGCACAGAATGACCCTGCAGCAAAAAAAGTAATTGATGCGTTTGGTTCTAAAGTAAAAGCCTCCAATGGAATAGTAGCCAGTTTTACGCTAAATTCTTTTACCAGTAAAGGAAGAGCAGCAGGATCAAAAGCATTGAGTATTTCTATGAGAGGCGAAAAATACTTGTTAAAGCAAGGCAAAACAGAGATTATCTGTGATGGAAAAAATGTCTACAATTTTGATGGAAATAAAACCATTACCAAATCTTCTGTTGAAGAAGGAAGTCAGACATTGAGCCCTCAAAAACTATTAGCAGGATCATACGAAAAAGATTTCACCTATAAATTATTGCCATCAACCGGAGCATACAATGAAATAGAAATGCTTCCAATCGATAAGCGGAAGAATTTTGTGAAAGTGAATTTATTTTTTGATAAGACTAAGAACTCATTGTTAAAAGCTCGTATACTTGATAAGAGTAATAATGTAACTGAGTTAAAAGTGAATAGCTTTAACATGGCTTCTTCTTTAAATGACAATTTATTTGTTTTTAATAAAGGGAAGTATCCAAAGGACGTAGAAATTTTAGATTAATCGAACTATATTCAATAAAAGCCTTCTTGTTAAAATAGGAAGGCTTTTTTATTTTCCGTATTTTAGCATATGCGTATTTCATTAGCCATTATTATTTCAGTCATTTCTCTGATGACCATAAGCACAGCAACTATTGCCCAATTTTCTGCGCGATTTGTAGTAACTGATGTTGCTACAAAAAAGAATGATGATATTTATTTGACGGGTAATTTTAATAATTGGAATCCAAAGGATGAAAATTACAAACTCAAATTATTTGCTGGAGGAAGAAAAGTAATTGTGCTCAAAGACTTACCCGCTGGCAATTATGCATTTAAGTTTACCCGAGGGCAAGACAAATTAGAATCTGCCGCTGATGGTAGAGATATTGCAGACAGAATGATCGAAGTAAATGGAGATGTATCTGCCGAATACACTATTGCAGGCTGGAAAGACGATTATCCTGAAAGACCCAAGACCTATTCTGCAAGTCCTCAGGTTAGAATTATTGACACTGCATTTTTTATTCCACAACTGAATCGCAAAAGAAGAGTATGGATGTATTTACCTAAAGGTTATGCATCTGTTGGAAAGGCTTATCCGGTTCTGTACATGCATGATGGGCAAAATCTGTTCAATGAGAAAACTTCTTTTGCCGGTGAATGGGGTGTGGATGAATGCCTAGATACACTACAAGCGAAATTGGGTAAAGAGTGTATTGTAGTTGGTATAGATAATGATGGAGCAAAAAGAATGAATGAATACAGTCCATATGATTTAATTCAATTTGGCAAAGGTGAGGGCAAATTGTACATCGATTTTATTGCCAATACATTGAAACCTTTTATTGATAGTAAATACCGAACTCGAAAAGGGCCGGACTATACTTATCTTGCTGGATCAAGCATGGGTGGATTGATCAGTTGGTATGGATTGTTGCAATACCCGAATATCTTTGGAGGTGCTGGTATTTTTTCTCCATCATTTTGGGTTTCGCCGCAGGTTTTTGTAGATGCAGAAAAATTTGCTCCTACCAATGCAATTCCCAAAATGTATTTTTATGCGGGAGCACAGGAAGATGTAACAATGGTTTCGAATATGCAAAAAATGGCTGGTATCATGCAAAAGAAACCACAGTTTATCACAAGGACTGTAGTGAATCCTTTGGGCAAACACAATGAAACCTATTGGCGTCAAGAATTTGCTGATTTTTATAAATGGATGTCCAATAATTGGTAAGAATGAAAAAAATAATACTGTTTAGTTTATTGATTGTTTTAATTCGACCTGTGCATGCGCAAGTATTGTCACAATCAAATCAACAATCAGTTCGTAACCCATTGCCTTCTCCTTATCAATTAAAATGGCATGAAAAAAATTATTATCTGTTCATACATTTTGGCCCCAATACATTTACCAATAAAGAATGGGGTGATGGAAAAGAAGCAACCGCCATTTTCAATCCTTCCCAAATGGATTGCGATCAATGGTGCAGAATCGCTAAAGCTGCAGGAGCAAAAGGAATAATTATTACTGCAAAACACCACGATGGTTTTTGTTTGTGGCCAAGTAAATTTTCTACACATACCGTAGGTCAAAGCATTTTTAAAAGAGATGTATTGGCCGAATTATCGGCAGCTTGTAAAAAAAATGGGCTCTTATTCGGCGTGTATCTTTCACCATGGGATCGGAATCATCCCGATTATGGTACGGAGCAATACAATACTGTATTTGTAAATATGCTGAAAGAAATTTTCCAAAACTATGGACCTATTTGGGAACTCTGGTGGGATGGTGCAAATGGGGAAGGGCCTAATGGCAAAAAACAAATCTATGATTGGGAAAGATTTGAAAAAACAGTTCGTAGCATATCACCTCAAACAGTCATATTCAGTGATATTGGGCCAGATATTCGATGGATAGGAAATGAAAATGGAAATGCTTCCACTACCAATTGGAATTTATTAGATACTATCGGATTTAAGAGAGGAATAGGAGCGCCGCCAAACGATACATTGCAACAAGGTAATTATAGAGGAGCCAATTATATACCTGCTGAAGCAGACGTGAGCATTCGTCCAGGATGGTTTTATCATCAAACAGAGAACAACCAAGTAAAATCCGCAGATGACTTAATGAATATTTATTTGAATTCAGTAGGTCGTGGAGCTAATTTGTTATTGAATGTTCCACCAGATGATCGAGGACTGATTAGTTCATATGATTCATCAGCATTAATCAATTTTTTCAAAAAAAGATCCCTTTTTGATGGCCCTAATTTATTGAAAAATGCCTCTATCAGTATCGGAGAGCCTGATAGAAACAATATAAAAAAACCATATAGCTGGTATTATGTTTTAAAGAAACCTGTTTTAATAAATGGGCTGATTTTAGAAGAGGATTTGAAATATGGTCAAAAAATTTCTGCTGTAAATATTACCATTAGTATCAGTGGTGAAACAAAGCTGCAACAAAAAATAACGACTGTGGGTAATAAGAGAATCATTCTTTTTCCTCAACCAATCGAAACATCAGAAGTAGCTATTGTAGTTTTGGAGTCGAAAGGAATGCCGGTTTTTAAAACGCTTAAAGCTTTTTAAAAGATAAGAATTATGAGATATGAGTTATGAGATACATTTTTTGAGATAAGAATTATAAGATATGAGTTATGAGATACATTTTTTGAGATAAGAATTATTCTCTTATCTCTTATCTTTCATCTCTTATCTTTTAACTAAAAAAGTAACCCCTTCAATAGCCAACTGCGTATTAGGAAAAACAGCCGTCGCTTCTGTTAAATAATCATCCAGGAATTCGTATTTACTACTGAAATGCCCTAATAATAATTGATTGGCATTGGCCTTCTTTGCAATCATTGCTGCCTGAATGGTAGTTGAATGAAAACGAGCAGCGGCTCTTTCTTCCAAGTCTTTCAAATAAGTGGCTTCGTGGTATAGCAGGGTAACATCTTTAGCAATTGCTGCAATGCGTTCATCATAAATGGTATCAGCGCAAAAGGCATAGCTTTTTGGTGCAGAATTGGGTATGGTAACCTGATCATTTAAAATGACAGTGCCATCTTTTGTTATATAGTCTGTACCTTCTTTCAAAGAATTATAAAAGGATGCAGGGATCATGAATTCAATGGCTTTATCCTTATCTACTTTTCGAGGTAATTTTTTTTCTCGAACAATGAATCCCCAGCAGGGAATCCGGTGTTTGGTGCTAAAGCATTCCACTGAAAATTTTGGACCATCTAAAATGAGTTCCTCTTTAGTTAATGCATGATATACCAATTCGAAAGGAAGGGAAGTGGCTGCTACTTTCAATTGTAATTGAATGATCTCATCTAAACCTGGAGGGGCATATAAATGTAAAGGCTGCTCTCTTCCCAGTAATCCCATGCTGGTAACCAATCCTATCAATCCAAAATAATGATCTCCATGTAAATGCGAAATAAAAATATGGTTGAGTTTGCCTCGCTTTACTTTATATCGAGACAATTGCATTTGAGTGCCTTCGCCACAATCAATTAATAAAACCTGGTCGTTCAGGGTCACTATTTGAGCAGTAGGGTGCCTGTCATATGCAGGAAGTGCAGAATTGTTACCCAAAATAGTTACAGCGAACATGGCCTAAATAGATTACTTGAGTAAATGAGGTTGGTTACTCATTATAACGACAAATTAAGTTTTTTTATGCTGCATAACTGCACTTTTTTTCAATAATTTATGCATCAGTTATGGCTAAATTGCGCTGATTGATTTTATCGCATAAAAAAAACCAATAAAATGGACGTTTTTTCAGTTAAAATTGTACCTTTGCGCGAATAAAAAAAGATAAGCCTCCAATTCTGGAGTAAAAAAAATTAAAGATGTCCCATTTAACAACAGAAAAAAAAGCCAGCATTTTTGCTGAATTCGGTGGAAAAGCAACCAATACTGGTTCTATTGAAGCACAAGTTGCCATTTTAACTGAGCGCATTGCGCACATTTCTAAGCACTTGCAAGCCAACAAAAAAGATCATTCTACACAACGTGGTTTGATGCAAATGGTAGGTCAACGTAAGCGTTTACTTACTTATATGCAAAAGCATAACCTAACTGGTTATCGCGCATTGATCGAAAAATTAGGTCTGAGAAAATAATTGATCAGCTATGTTATAAAACCATTCCCAACTCACATTTTATTGTAGTTGGGAATAGTTGTTTTATCCTAACAGTTTTCGATTCATTTTTTCAACCTTCATTCAACATTCATTATGTTAACACAACCTATAAGCGTAAGCTTCGACCTTGGCGGAAATCGTCAGGTAACTTTGGGTACTGGTAAATTAGCCCGTCAGGCTGATGGAGCAGTTACCGTACAACAGGGAAACTGCATTATTATGGCTACGGTAGTAGCTAATAAAGACCCAAAAGAAGGGCAGGATTTCTTCCCTTTAAGCGTAGATTATCAAGAGAAATTTGCTTCTGCCGGACGTGTTCCTGGTTCTTTCTTTAAAAGAGAAGCTCGTTTAAATGACTATGAGATATTGACCAGTCGTTTGATTGATCGTGCTTTACGTCCTTTATTTCCTGAAGACTATTTGTGCGATGTTCAAGTATTGATAAGCCTTATTTCTAGTGATGCTGATATATTGCCAGATTCTTTGGCATGTTTAGCTGCATCTGCAGCTTTAGCTGTTTCAGATATTCCTATCAAAGAAATTATTTCTGAAGTAAGAATAGCCCGTATCAACGGTGAATTCATTGTAAATCCTACCCGTGCTCAATTAGCAGCTTCCGATTTGGAATTCTTAATTGCAGCTACTGAGAAGAATTTGATGATGGTGGAAGGAGAAGCAAAAGAATGCGCTGAAGCTGATTTAGTAAAAGCTTTGGAAATAGCGCATGATGCCATTCGTATTCAAATTAAAGCACAGGCAGATTTAAGAGCCAAAGTAGGAGTTACTACTAAACGCGATTACAAAAAGCCGGAGCAAAATGAAGCGATCAAAGAAAAAGTATACGCATTTGCAAAAGACCGTGTATATGAAATTTCTAGAAAAGGATCAGCCAAACACGAAAGAAGCGAAGGATATGATTTTTTAAAAGCAGAAGTGATTGCCAGCTTAGGTGAAGAAATTACCGATGGAGAAAAGAAACTAGCCAAAAAATACTACGAAGAACTTAAGTGGGAAGTTGTACGAAATATGATGTTGGAAGACCGTATTCGTTTAGATGGCCGTAAATTGGATGAAGTTCGTCCATTGGCAATGGAAGTATCTCCTTTACCATCTCCGCATGGTTCTGCATTGTTCACAAGAGGTGAAACTCAATCACTTACAACGGTTACTTTCGGAACTAAATTAGATGAATTGTTGGCAGAAACTGCTGCAAAATCAGAATATAGCAAGTTTTTCTTGCATTATAATTTCCCTCCTTTTTCTACTGGTGAAGTAAAAATGATGCGTGGTGTAGGTAGAAGAGAAGTTGGACACGGAAATTTGGCACAACGTTCTTTAAAACAAATGATGCCTCCTTCAACTTCATTCGCATACACTGTTCGTGTGGTGAGTGATATTTTAGAGAGTAATGGTTCTTCTTCTATGGCCACTGTTTGCGCAGGATCATTAGCATTAATGGATGCAGGGGTTCCTGTTCCAAAACATGTAAGTGGTGTAGCAATGGGATTGATCACAAGAGAAGATGGTAAATATGCTATTCTAACTGATATCTTAGGTGATGAAGATCATTTAGGTGATATGGATTTTAAAGTTACTGGTACTAAAGATGGTATTTGTGGCGTACAAATGGATATTAAAGTAGATGGCTTAAGTATGGATGTAATGCGACAAGCATTAGAACAAGCTAGAAAAGGACGTTTACATATTTTAGATGCCATGTATGCTTGTTTGCCAGCTCATAGGGCAGA